>JAZBPF010000473.1:0-11371 GCA_036351515.1 Pseudomonadales bacterium
AGCCGCGCCAGGCGAGGCGCAGGGGCGCCAGCGAGTACTGCCAGCCGAGGATCGCGCCCAGCACCAGCGCCGCGAGGACCACTGGTGCCACCGCGCCGGCGACGGCCCCGGCGAGGCCCACGGCGAGTCCCAGAGCGAGCGTCCAGCCCGCTGCGTGCAGGGCGAAGCGCCGGGGCACGAGCCCCGCCGGCAGGACGCCGCTGCCCCCCGAGTAGCGCGTCCGCCGGGTGCGGGCATCGGTCTCGACGTCCGCGTACTCGTTCGCGTAGTGGATGGAGACGGAGACGAGGAGCAGCGCGAGCGTGCTCCAGAGGACGTCGATCCAGACCAGGGCGTGGCCCTGCGCCCGGGCGATGAGCAGACCGTTCCCATGAACCGCGACGACGCTCGCGAGAAGGAGTGGGCGCGCCATGCCCCAGAGGGCGCGCAGCCGCCGCGCTAGGGGGCTCGCGCGGCCGCGCGGCGCCGATCCGGAGGAGGCCCGGAGGCTAGGGAACGGAGGCATCGGCGCGCCGGTCGCACATCGAAACGACTCTCGTAGGTCGATCCGCGCCCGCGGTGACGGAAGGATGGCCTCGGCCGCAGGTGCCGTCCAGGGAGCCGTCCTGCGTGTCGAAGGGACGCGGAGCGCGTCCTGGCGAAGCTCGGGCTCTGTCTCGGAGCTTCTGCCACCCGCGCCGACCCTGAATGGACCCACCGGTCACCGGATGCGGTGGGCTCCCGCAGCCCTGCGCGGCCTGTCCGAACGAGGCCGCACTCCGGGTGCGCCGTGCGCGCCGTACCACGCGGCTCCGGCGCGAACGTGGGGCGGCGCACAGATCCCGGCGCGGCGACCCGTCAGGATCGTGGTTCCAGACGACCGAAAGGCTGAGCACATGAGCTTCGACCGGCTACTGACCCCCGCACAGATCCAGGGTCTCGAGTGGAGCCTCACAGACCTGGAACGGGGAGTCGGCACCTGGCGTCTGGCACTGTTCACGGTGCTCTCCAAGACCGAGGAAGAGCTCGTCGACGCAGCGAAGCAGGACAGGAACGCCACGGCGATGTCACAGGTCCTCGAGGCGACCCGTGACACGATCCTGCGACACCAGAGTGCTCTGGAGCTGTTGCACGCGGCCGAAGCGAGACTGGTGACCGTACTCCGCCGATCCGACGGCCCGCCATCGGCCGGGGACCGGATGCTCGGAAACCATCGAGCGGAGGTCCCGACCGAGTAGCGCCCGCCTCGCGCCGGAGCGAACCCTCGCGCCCCACCGGGACGCGCCGGACGAAGGACGGAGTCGCCCCCCAGGGCACATCCGCAGGACAAAGGGGTGTCGCGACGTCCGGCCTCCCAGGAGATGTCATCGGTGGCCCGGACGAATCTGCTGCTCTCCGCCCTCCCGAAACGCGAGCGGCTCGACGTCCTCGCTCTGTGCGAGGTCGTCCAACTGACCTTCGGGACCGTGCTCTGCGAGCCGCGGAGACCGTACCTTCACGCCCACTTTCCGCTGACGGGCCTCATCTCGCTGGTGGCAGGCGTGGACGGAGAGCCCGCCGTGGAACTGACCATGATCGGACGCGAGGGCATGCTCGGCGCGTCCCTGTTGCTCTCCGTCGACGAGGCTCCGCAGCGGGCCATCGTCCAGGCGGCGGGCACTTCGCTCAGGCTCGAGGCCGCCGCGCTCCGCCGCATGCTGCCCGAGAGTCCGGCCCTGTCGCGCAGGATCGGCCGCTACCTGCACGAACAGCTCATCGAGCTCGCGCAGACTGCCGCATGCATGCAATTCCATCCGGTCGAAGCCCGGCTGGCCCGCTGGCTGCTCATGACCCAGGACCGGGTCCCGGGCGATCGCCTCCAGCTCACGCATCAGTTCCTCGCCGACATGCTGGGCGTACGGCGAAGCGCCGTCACCATCGCCTCCGGCGCCCTCAAGCATCGAGGCCTCATCGAGTACTCGCGCGGAGAGATCCGGGTGCTCGACCGATCCGGTCTGGAGCGGGCCGCCTGCGGATGCTACGGAATGCGCCACGCCTGAGGCTCCGTCGTCCGGCACCCGCGGCCGGGTGCGGTACCGCACATACGGAGCGCGACGCTCTGCTACCATGATTGGTTCGCGGGGCAGAGCTCCGGATGCACACAGCGAGCTCGATGAAGGAATCCCACGACCCGTCCCAGAACCTGCTCCTCGGGGCGCTGCCACGCGAGGCCCTGGCACGGCTGGAACCGGCGCTCGTTCTCGAGCGACTGGAGCTCGGCACCGTCGTCTACGAATCCGGCGACGTGATGAACGAAGTCTACTTCCCCACGGATTCCATCATTTCCCTCCTCTACGTCATGGAGGACGGCCGCTCGGCCGAGATCTCCGTCGTCGGCCGGGAGGGGGTCGTCGGCATCGCGCTCTTCATGGGCGGGGAAAGCACGCCGAGCCGAGCGATCGTCCAGAGTGCGGGCCATGCCTATCGTCTGAAGGGTCAGAAGCTCCGTGCCGAGTTCGATCGCCATGGAGCGTTTCACCACCTGCTCCTCCGCTACACGCAGGCACTGATCACCCAGATGGCGCAGACCGCGGCCTGCAACCGCCACCACACGATCGACCAGCAGCTCTGCCGCTGGCTGCTTCTCTCGATGGACCGCGTGAACGGCGACGAGCTGACCATGACCCAGGAACTCATCGCGAACATGCTCGGCGTCCGCCGCGAGGGCGTCACGGAGGCGGCCTCGAAGCTGCAGCGCTCCGGCGTGATCGAGTACCGGCGGGGCCACATCCGGATTCTCGATCGCGCGGAACTCGAGCGACGCAGCTGCGAGTGCTATGCCGTCGTCAAGCGCGAGTCCGATCGCCTGATGCAGGACCAGGCCGTCTGGAGCAAAGACAGCGGCTGACACGACCCGCCAGGGTCCTCGGGAAGAGCTACTCATCGTGGCCCATCGCACAGACGCGGATGGTGCCGAACGGCACGCTGACGGTCGGTAGCTTCGGGCGGAGCGCAGCGCCCCCCACCCTCGCGAGCGCTCGGATCGCCCCCTCGCTCCTGCCCGTGCGTCCCGAGCCTCTCGTTCGGAGGCGGAAGTGCCCCGCGCCGCAGGAGCCCCTTCCCACACGAGCGACGCTCCCGGGCAACTCCCGCGCGCCGCTTCGGAGACCGACATGAGACTCCACCTGGGGTTCGAGATGCAGTACCGCTTCCCCGAGCGGACCCCGATGATCCTGACGGTCAACGTCCACTCGTCCCGATCGCGCGACCTGCTCCAGCCCGATCGACTGACGACCGAGCCCTCCGTGGCCATGAGCACCCACCGGGACGCCTTCGGGAACCTCTGTCGCCGCCTGGTCGCTCCGGCCGGAAGGCTGCGCATCCGCGCCGACACCACGCTCCTGGACTGCGGCGAGCCGGACCCGGTACACCCACTTGCCACGGAGCGGATGCTCGAACGGCTTCCGGCGGACGTCCTCCCCTACCTCATGGGAAGCCGCTACTGCGAGACCGATCTCCTCGCGCCCACGGCCTGGGACCTCTTCGGTACGGGGCCGACCGGTTGGGAGCGCGTGACGGCGATCTGCGAATTCGTGCATCGGCACATCACCTTCGACTACCAGCGCGCGAGCTCGACGCGGACGGCCCTGGACGCCTATCGCGAAGGCGCGGGCGTCTGCCGGGACTACGCTCACCTGGCCATCGCTTTCTGCCGCAGCCTGAACATCCCGGCCCGCTACTGCACCGGCTACCTTGGCGACATCGGGACGCCGCCGCCGTACGGACCGGGCGACTTCGCCGCCTGGTTCGAGGCCTGGCTGGACGGTCGCTGGCACACCTTCGATCCGCGGAACAACGTGCCGCGGATCGGTCGCGTACTCGTCGCCCGGGGGCGAGACGCCTGCGACGTCCCGCTCGCCTGCATCTTCGGACCCAGCATCCTCGAACACTTCGAGGTGTGGACGAACGAGCTTCCGGACGATCCGGTACTGGACGCCTACGCCCGCATCGCTCCGGTACGGGCCGGAGGCTGCTTGTCGTGACCTACTGCGTCGGCGTGAAGCTGGAGGCGGGCCTGGTCTTCGCGAGCGATTCCCGCACCCATGCGGGCGTCGACAACTACGCGCGCTTCTGCAAGATGACGGTGTTCGAGAAGACCGGAGAGCGCGTGCTCGTGCTCCTGAGCTCCGGCACGCTGGCCGGGACCCAGGCGGTGATTCACCTCCTTCGCCGCCGCGCCCAGGGCGCACCGCCGCACATCTGGAGCGTGGGAACGATCTTCGAGGTCGCCCTCCTGGTCTCCGACGCCATGAGAGAAGTGGACGGCCGGGACAGCCCTTTCCTGGAGGCCAGCGGGCTGCACTTCAACGCATCCTTCCTCCTCGGCGGCCAGATCCGCGGCGAGGCGATGCAGCTGTTCCGGATCTACGCCGAAGGCAACTTCATCGAAGCCGGCACCGAGACCAACTTCCTGCAGACCGGGGAGACCAAGTACGGCAAGCCGATCCTCGATCTCGCGGCGACCCACGAGGCCTCGCTCGAGGACACGACCAAGTGCGTCCTCGTGTCCTTCTACACCACCATGGGAAGCAACCTCTCGGTCGGCATGCCCATCGACCTTCTCTGCTACGAGCGCGACCGGCTCCGCGTGACCATGCAGCGACGTATCGACGAGGACGACCGCTATTTCGACCAGCTGACGAATCAGTGGCTGGACGGAACGCGCCGGGTGTTCCAGGGCCTTCCGCTCCTGCAGTGGAGCGATGCAGCCGCGGACCGCTGCCTGCAGTGACCCCCTCCCGGGGAGTCGGAGCAGTCCGCTCCCCGGCGACAAGGTGGCAGGCGCCGCACTGTGTTCGCCAGGGCACAGACGGCTCGCCGGGCACGCATTCATCCTCTGCCGTCACGCGTCGTACGGATTCGTCATGGATACGAGAGCACTCGCCTTCCTGGTCGTCGGAGCAGACGCCGGGTTTCGTCAAGCGGTCTCCGTACGGTTGCGGGAACACGGCTGCCTCCGCGTCGACGCCGCCCCGTTGTTCGGGGGCTGTGGCGAGACCGCGAGGATCGATCTCCGCGACGTGCAGGTGCTCGTTCTGGAGATCCCCGCGGAACCGGCAGCAGCGACCCGTGCATTGCGCTACGCCCTGGACGAATCCTTCCGGGGCGTGCTGGTGCTGGCGCTACGGACCGACCGTCGACTTCCGGAGGTCGCCGTGAGGCTCGTGCGGAACGCAGGTGAACGGGTGTGCGCCGTCCTCCCCACGCCTGTGAAGCATGCGGACGTCGATCACCTCCTCGCCTCGCAACTCGGACTCGGACCGGTGGCAGGCTTCCTCGGCCGCACTGCCTCGGCCGCTCGAAACGAGCAGTCCTCCACGTGCCTCGTCGTCACTCCCTTCGCCTACCTTGCCCGATTGCTCCGGTCCGAGATGGGCCTCCTGGGCCTGCGCTGCGAGTTGGCCGAGAACCGGGAAACCGCGATGGAGCTGTGGAGCCGGGGAGACCATCGCTTCCTGCTGACCAGCTGCGATCTCGGCGCCCTCGACGGCTATGACCTCGTACAGGCAATCCGCCGGGCCGAAGCGTTCGGACCCGGGCGACTCCCTACCGTGGGGCTGGCCCGGCACGTCGACCGTGACCGCGCCCTCGCCGTCGGCATGGATACCTGCCTGACGAATCCCTGGAGCCGAAGCGTTCTCGCCGCGACCGTGCGTCACGTGCTCCGCAGCGGAGCGGCGACCGGGAGTGCCGCAGAAGCTTCGATGCCGCGCCCCCCACGCCTCGACGCGGGCCCTGAAGCGGACGCGCGCCGAGGTGTGCCTCAGAAGTTGAAGCCGATTCCGAGACCGTAGAAGAAGGCCCCGTTGTTGAAGCGGCTGTCGATGTCGTCGGCATCGTCGAAGAGGAACTCGTACTGGAGCTGGGCCGCGATGAAGGTCTTCTCCTTGACGTAGAAGCGCACCCCGGCCTCGAGCCCTGCCGCACTCGTGTCCTTCACGTTCTCCCCGTAGAGGAAGCCCAGGTTCGCCCCGAGGTAGGGCACCACGTCTCCGTCTCCGAAGTTCCACGCCCCGTATCCGAAGGTCGAGCCGGACCAGGCCTCCTGCCCTTCCCGGATCGCGTTGCCGGCGACGTTCTGCCGCAGGCCGAGTTCGAGATGATCCGTTCTCATCCATCCGAGCTGCGCGTTGACTCCGGCGGAGGTCGAGTCGAAGTCGTTGTCGCTCGAGCCCGACCCGGACAGGGTGAACACCCGATCGCCTGCCTCCTGGGCGGCGTGGGAAGCCGGTACCTGGAGCGCGCCGAGCACGACGACTGCTGGAATCCATCCGATTCTCATGATCTCTCTCCCTGGTCCTCGACCATTCGAGGACCCCCATGATCGCGGGCTGCAGAGGCGGAATCGGTTCGCTGGCGTACGGAGCCGGGCACCGACTGTCGCGTCGACGCGCTTTCGGAAGCGGGTTTCGGCGCCCGAGCCACGAGGGAACGCCCCGACCTCCTCATCGCTCCGGGGACTCGTCCATGCGCCCGAGGAGACGAAACAGATCACTGTCCGTGGAGAGCACGAGCGTGCTGTTGGCTCCGATGAACTCCGGATACGCCTCGAGCGTGCGCCGGAACGCGTAGAACTCTGCTGCCTCCGGGGACGCCGCATAGGAGGCGGCGTAGATGCTGGCAGCGCGGGCGTCCGCCTCGCCCCGGATCTCCTCGACCTTCCGGTAGGCCTCGGACTGGATCTTGTTCAGATCGCGCACCCGATTACCCCGGATCCGCGCCGCCTCGCCGTTGCCCTCGGAGAGGAAGCGCTCGGCGATCTGGCGGCGTTCGCTGATCATCCGGTCGTAGATCTTGGGCCGAACGCTCGCGTTGTAGTTGATGCGCTTGAAGCGGATGTCGAGGAGTTCGATGCCGAACACGCCGACCTTCTCGGCGGCGGCAGCGAAGATCTCCTGCTCCACGAGGCGCCGGCCCTTCTGGATCGGCACCAGGGCCCCGATGTCCAGGCTGCGCTCCGCCTCCGTGAGGAAGGTGTCGCGAAGCGGGACCCGGTCCTTCGTGGTGCGGATGATCTCGATCAGCTCGTGCTTGGCCACCGCGTTGCGGGTCTCGCTGCCGAGGATGTCGTCGAGACGCGACTGGGCGCTGCGCTCGTCCCGCAGGCGCAGGAAGTACTGGAGCGGGTCGACGATCCGCCAGCGGGCGAAGAGATCGACGGAGATGTAGAGCTTGTCCTTCGTCGGCATGTCCGACGGCGTGCCGTCCCACTCGAGGACCCGCTTGTCGATCGGATTGACCTCCTGGATGAACGGCGTCTTCACCTTGAGCCCGGCCGTGAGCACCGGTGCGCCCACGGGGCGGCCGAACTGGGTGACGATGACCTGCTCGACCTCGCTGACGGTGTACAGCGCGCTCGTCGCAACGAAGGCTCCCAGCGCCAGCAGGACGACGAGCAGTCCGGGCAGCACGTTCCTCATCTCGGCTCTCCCGTCTGCGCGTCGAGATCGAGGAAGGGGAGGATGCCGCGGGTCTGCGAATCCACGATGATCTTCGCGCGGATACCCGGCAGTACGGCCTGGAGTGTCTCGAGGTAGATGCGCCGACGGGTGACCTCGGGCGCCTCGAGATACTCCGCGAAGAGCGCGTCGAAGCGTGCCGTGTCGCCTTCCGCCTCGTTGACGCGCCGGATACGGTAGCCGTCCGCTTCACGGATGCGCTGATCCTTCTCCCCTTCCGCCAGCGGGATGACCTTGTTGTAGTCGCGGCGCGCCTCGTTGATGAGCTTCTCCTTCTCCTGCTGCGCCTGGTTGACCTCGTTGAAGGACGCCTGCACCGGCTCCGGAGGATTGATGTTCTTCAGCTGGACCTGATCGATGCTGATGCCCATGGCGTACTTCGTCGCCAGCTCCTGCATGCCGGTGAGCGCCTCCGCTTCGATCTCCTGCCGTCCGATGGTGATCACCTCGTCCACGGTACGGTCTCCCACCACCTCGCGCATGATCGACTCCGAGACGTAGCGCAGCGTCGCGCTCGGCTCGCGGACCTCGAAGAGGAAGTTCACGGGATCGGCGATGCGGTACTGGACGACCCACTCCACGAGAGCAGCGTTGAGATCTCCGGTGACCATCTCGGTCTCCCGGCGGATGTCCTGGCGGCCGTTCTCCGCCCCCTGGTAGGGATCGGTCGCACCGGGGGTGGTGAAGCCGAACTCCTGCTTCAGCTGCCGCTTCACGGGCACCAGGCGTGCGGTGTCGATGCCGAGCGGCAACTTGAAGTGCAGCCCCGCCGGCACCTCGCCGAGGTAGCGGCCGAAGCGCTGGACCACAGCGACCGAATCGCTCGGGACCGTGAACCAGGACGACCAGCCCAGGAAGCCGATGAGCGCCAGCAGGAGAGCCAGGACGATCGGGCCCGTGGAGCCACCGGTCGTGCCACCGGGGAGCCAGGCCGAGAGAGCCCGGCTCAGCTTTCGCAGGAGTTCGTCCAGTTCGGGGGGGCCACCGCTTCCTCTGGGGGGCGGGTGCGGTTCGTGACCATCGGATGCGGACATCGCGGAAGGCACCTCCATGCTGCGGGCGGCCGAACGTCCCAGTGGATCCAGGGACGCCGACGCGGCCCAGGAGCCTGAGCGGCGCAGCGCCCCCCGTCTGTTCGCCAGCGAACGCCCGAGACGGCGGAAAGAGACTCCGTTCGCTTCAGGCCCGGCGTGCGGCAGCGCACAGAGCCGAAGGCCGGGGAGGAGCAGGGTGCGCGCCCGAGGAATGCCCGCCCGCGCCGGGTGCGAGAGCCCGCCCTGCCCTGGCGGGCAACGAGCCTGCGAGGAGCGAGGAGCGACATGAGCGAGCGCAGCGAGGACGACCCGGTGGATTCCGGCAGGGCACCAGATGCACCGCAACGGGATCCAGGCCAGGACGGCCGCAGCGAACGGGACCATGCACTGGGCTTCCTGCACCTGGTCGAGCGGCTGTTCCTCGCGATCATCGTGATGCTCACCCTTGCGGGTGCGGCGATCGAGGTCGCGTCGACCTACCGGGGGAGGAGCGTCGACCTCGCGGACATCCTGCTCATGTTCCTGTACCTCGAGGTGATCGGCATGGTCGCCGTCTACTACGCCGATCGTCGTTCGGTGTTCGTCTACCCGATCTTCATCGCGATCACCGCACTGACCCGGCTCGTCATTCTCCAGGGAAAGGACATGCGGCCCGAGAACATCCTCTTCGAGTCGTTGTCGATCCTCCTGCTGGCCGCCGCCGCGGTCGTCATCGCCCGGGTCCATCCACCGAGGACCGCCTGAGGGCGGAGACGAGGAGCCTCACCCATGCGCGTCTTCGACAACCCGGTCGGCGGGGGCACGCTCTGGTTCGACAACCTCACGACCGCCGATGGGGTGCCCATCGCCTACGATCCCCAGGCACGCACCTTCCTCGCGAGCGCACCCTTCTGCGCCAACCGCGACCGGATCGGCTGCAACTGGATCGCGCCCGAGGCGGGAGCCTTCTGCCGCGCCTGCGCCATGACCGCCCTCGCGCCGGACCCGGCCGTGCCCGGCGCCATGGCGAACTGGGCGCAGACCGAGGCCGCGAAGCGTTGGGTGCTGGACAACCTCGGCCGCTGGAACTGGTTCCGCCCCGAGGATCCGGGCGCACGACCGGTGTTCCACATGCTGGACGAAGGACGGACGCCGGTACTCATGGGGCATGTCGACGGCGTCGTCACGATCAGCGTCGCCGAGTGCGATCCGGTGCTGCGGACCACCCGACAGGAAGCGCTGGCAGAGCCCTATCGGACCATGATCGGACACGTGCGCCACGAGGTGGCGCACATGCTCTGGTGGCGCCTGAGCCTGCGGGCCGACTTCCTCGACGCATTCCGCGCCACGTTCGGGAATGAGCGCACGGACTATCGGGCAGCGCTCGAGCACCACTACGCGCACGGGCCCCCGGCAGCCTGGCGAGAGCATTTCCTCACGAGCTACGCCTCCACGCACCCCCACGAGGACTGGGCGGAGACGGCTGCCCACCTACTGCATCTGACCGACATCGCCGACAGCTTCGTCGCCGCGGGCCTGTCCGTCGAGGGCGTCCCGGGCGGGTTCCGGGACCCCTATGCGGATCCCGACGCCGGGCGGCTCCTGCGCGCGTCGACGGCCGTCGCCGTGGGCGTCAACCACGTCAATCGGTCCATGGGCCTGTCGGATCTCTACCCCTTCGTCCTCTCCGCGGCCGCGCTCGGCAAGCTCGCGTTCGTGCACGACTGGCTTCGTCGCGGCGCCCAGGGGCGCTGACCCGGGCGCGCCCCGCGGACCGTCGCGGCGGATGGCCGGCGTGCGACACCGCACGGACTCGCAACGCCCGGAACCCTAGCCTCCAGGGCGTCGAGGTCTGCGCCCGACATCCCGTGGCGCCGACTCTCGCACCGTTCGCTCGGGAGGCCTGCGGAGCGACGACGTGCCCGAGGCCGGAGTTCCTCGGACCCGTCCAGACGGACTACCGGAGGAGGACAGGAGGGCCATGACGGATCTCTTCCAGGCACCGGAGGGCGCCCGGCCCTACCGGCTCGAACCGGCACCGGGTGGTGCCTGCGACGTGGTCCACGTAGCGAGCGAGCGTCGCTGCCGTGTGGAGAGCGAGACCGTCGCCTGTCTCGTCGTGGATTGCCTGGAGGCCGGCGAGTACGCCCGCGCTCAGCGCCTGCTCCACTCTCCGGTCTCCCTGGTGCTGCGGAACCGGGACCCGAAGGCCGTCGGGACGGATCCCTTCGGTGCGGAGCCGTAGCGCGCGGCGACGCGACGTCCGGCGTACCGGCCTTGCGCCGCCGGATTCCCGTGAACGGGAAGCGAGCCGTACCATTCCAGCCGCGGCACCGCCTCGTTTCGTAGCCCCTTCCCTCCTGCACGCAGCCACGGCCGTGTGCCCGCTTCCGGTACGATCGGAGACGAGGCGCGTGGTCGAGGCGTCCGCCGGGCGATTTCCTGGAAGGGAAAGCGGGTGTCCGAGCCCGAAGGCAACGGATCCGGCCGGCCTGCGATCGGCGCACGAGGGATCGGGGGGAACGTCGCGTTGGAGAAACGGTGGCGGCTTGGGTGCGGACGCGCGGCCCTCGGATTCCTGCTGATCCTGCTCGGGCAGCCGCCCGCGCTCGCAGCGGATGCCGCGACGCTCGAAGCGGAGGTTGCCCGAATGGCCGCGGATTGGCTCGCCCTGCGCCCCATGCAGGGCTTCCTCCATCCCATGGACCTCGCGGAGGCCTACCGCTGGCAGGACGCGTTCGTGGCAGAGCTCGAACCCGCGCTCGGCCCCGTGGTCGGCTGGAAGACCGGCGGCCACGACCGGGGGCCGGGCTTTCCCGTCTTCCCGCCCGAGGGCATCCGCGCCCAGCTGCTGGCGGCACAGTTCCGCGAGGACGGCAC
>JAZBPF010000474.1:0-9674 GCA_036351515.1 Pseudomonadales bacterium
CGTCGGCCGCCGGGACGTCGCCGACGGCGAGGACCCGCGCCCCGACGAGGGCGCGCTGGGGCGCGGGCAGGGTGGTCACGTGGAGGTCGCCGTCGAAGGCGCGCACCCGCACGGGGAAGAAGCATCCGTCGCGCAGCAGCGGGGCCGCCGAGACGGACGTGTGGCCGTCGCGGTGCAGCGCCACGAGGCGCATCATCCCGATCAGGGCCTCGTCCGCGTCGAGGGCCGGGAGCTGCGAGCGCAGGTCGGTGAAGGCCGCCTCGAAGGCTTCCGGCGCGGTGCGCGCGAAGGGGTCCGGATGGATCGCGAGCAGCTGCTCGCGCAGCACGTCCAGATCGCGCTGCAGGTCGGGGGCCTCCGTCGCTCCGGCGTGCGTCGCGGCGAGCAGGAGCAGGGAGAGGAGACCGGCCCGTGTCGTTCGAGCCCTCCGCAGGTGCAGTGTTCCGTCCTCCGCGCCGGCCCGCCGGACTTCGGCGGTTCGCGAGCATTCCACCGTCGCGGCGTCCGGCCCACAAGGGCATCCGTCCCGCAGCGGGCTCGCCTGAACGCGGGGTGCGGCGATGAGGGTGCTCCTGGCCGGCGCCACGGGTCTCGTGGGGGCGAGGGCGCTCGACCGTCTGGTCGAGGCCGGACACGCCGTGACCGCAGTCGGTCGCCGCTCGACGGGGCGACCGGTCCCCGAGGTCATCGCCTCCTTCGACGCGCTACCCGCCCTGCCCGACGCCGATGCCGCCGTCTGCGCACTCGGTACGACGATCGCCGCCGCGGGGAGTCGCGCCGCCTTCCGCGCCGTGGACCACGACGCCGTCCTCGCCTTCGCCGGCGCGGCCAGAGCGGCGGGCGCATCGCGCTTCGTCGCGGTCACGGCGGTGGGCGCGGATCCGCGGGCGGGTGTCTTCTACTCGCGCGTGAAGGGCGAGGTGGAACGCGCGCTCGCGGGGCTCGGCTTCGCGCGCCTCGACCTCCTGCAGCCCGGCCTGCTCCTCGGCCCGCGGGCGGAGCGGCGACCCGTGGAGGCACTGCTGCAGCGCCTGACGCCGGTGCTGAATCCGCTCCTCGTCGGGCCGCTCGATCGCTACGGTGCTATCGAGGCCGATCGGGTCGCCGCGGCGATCGTCGCGCTCCTCGGCCGGGACGCCGCCGGCGTCCACCGGCACGAGAACGCGGCGCTGCGCGCCCTGGCCGCCGGCGTGCCATGAACCTGCAGTCGGCCGAGGCGCGGTCCCGCTACGCCCGGCTGCTTCGCCGGGCGCGGCGTCTCGAGCGCCGGGATCCGGAGGACCTGCTCCAGGAAGCATTGCTGATCGCCCTCGAGGCCGGGCGCTCTCCGCTCGCCGACGACGGGGACGCCGCCTGGTGCACGGGCGTCCTGTCCCTGCGCGCCCGCGCCCGGGCGCGGGCGGCCGGGCGTCGGCGCAGCCGCGAGACCGCTTGGGCGGAGCTGCGTCCCGCGATCACGAGCTCGGCGCCCCTGCCCGCATCGCTCGGGCCGCTCGGTGCGCTGCCGCCGTCGGCACGGCAGCTGGCGCTGCTCGTGCTGCACGGGCTGGGTGGCGAGGAGATCCGCTGGCTCCTCGGGCTCTCCCCCGCCGCGTTCCGGCAGCGCGTGGCGGTGCTGCGCCGCGCCCTGCGCCACTGGTCTGCGGAGGAGCGCGAAGCGGGGCTGGGAGCCCCCGGGCAGCGCCCGCGACCGCTCGCGGTCGGGCTCCTGCGCCGGACCCTCGCCCGGAGCCTCCGCCTGCCGATCGCCGAGGCCCCGGCCGTAGGCACCCACGACCCCGACGGGCATCCGCTGCTGTTGCGCGCACGAAGTGCTCACGCTTCGGCGGACGGCGGCAACCAGGGAGGGGGCCGATGGGGCCCGCTGCAGGAAGGAGACCTTCGATGATCGATCGGGAGACCACGGAGATCGCCGCCGTGTTCACGGTGCGCGACCTGGACCGGACGCTCGCGTTCTACCGGGACGTGCTCGGCGTGGCCATGGAGGCGCAGGACGACGGCGAGGGCGGACGCTGGGCCATGGCGTCCATCGGCGGCGTGTCGTTCATCTTCTTCCCCGCCGAGGACGCGCCGGCCCCGGGACGCTCCCCGGTGCTCGTCTTCAGCCTGCCCGCGGGCATCGACACGGCCGTGGACGCACTGGTGCGCCAGGGCGTGGAGATCGTGACGCCGGTCTCCGAGGCGCCCGGCGGCTGGAGCGCGGACTTCGCCGATCCGGACGGGCACGTGCTGAGCTTCTATCAGGCCGGGGAGCGCTGAGGGTCGACCTCGGAGCCGTGCACGACCCCGGCTGCGACGTCCCGTGCCAGCCAGACCATGCGATCGCAGTACCACAGCTTCGCGAGCCAGGTCGTGATCGTTCCGGTGAGGGTCACCAGGGGATCCAGCAGCACGACGCCCAGCACGAGCGTGGCCGCGCCGCATAGCGAGAGGCCGACGAGCAGCGTCGGCACCGTCCGGTGCTGCGATGGGAGAGGCTGCTCCCTGCGCGCGAGCCAGAGGCGTTCCCCTCGTGTGGCGAGCGCTCCCCAGGTCGTCATGGAGCGAGCGGGCGGCGTCATCCTCGGATTGATCCAGAGGAACGCCAGCACCACGGCCAGCGCGCACCAGGACCAGCTTCCGATCCAGGCCCGGGAGTAGCCCGCCACGGCGAGCAGTGGCAGTCCGAGCACGATCCGGCTCCAGACGCTGAGCGGATGCGCATGCCGGGCCCAGGCGTGGTCGTCGTCCGAGAGGAGCGGAAACCAGCGTCGCGGCCTCATGCGCCGGTGCCCGAGGCGGCTCGAACGGGCTCGGCGGACGGCTCTGTTCGCCCGGGGAGCCGCTCCGCCAGCGCGCGGAGCGTGGCTTCGGCTTCCTCCGTCATTCGCCGGACGATGGTGCCGGCGGCTTCCACTTTCCCGATGCGTCCTGCGCTCTCCCCCGCCGTGAGGCAGAGCTGATCGAGATCTCCGGTCACGGCCCGGGTCGGCAGCTGGATGCTGAAGGCGGGAAGCGGCAGCGGACCCTCCGGCGTCTCGAGCGTTCCCGCCACCGTGCCCGCGCACGCCCGGTGGGCCTCGGCCTCGCGGCCCTCCCAGCGCTGCGTGGCGCCATTGCGGATCACGCGCATGGGCTGATCCGGCCATTCCGGACCGAAGAGGGTGGTCGAGCAGGTGTCGGCCACCCCGGCGGCCAGGACGCGCGCCTGGTAGCCGGGATGCGCATCCGCCTCCGCGCTGGCGAGGAAGCGGGTGCCGCACCATACGGCGTCGGCGCCGAGGGCCAGCGCAGCCGCGAGCGATCGGCCGTCGACGATCCCTCCGGCGGCGACCACGGGAATGGGCGCGACGGCCTCCCGCACGGCCGGGAGCAGGTTCATGGTCGAGGCGACGGCGCGGTTGTGTCCGCCGCCTTCCGAGCCCTGCACCACGAGCGTCTCGGCGCCCAGGTGCCGCGCCGCCAGCGCCTCCTCGACGCTGCCGATCTGCATCCAGAAGGCGATACCCGCGGTGCGCAGGCGTTCGATCTGTGCCGGCGTCGGTGCACCCCAGAAACTGACGACCAGCGCCACGCGCGCATCGACGACGGCGTCGATGTGTCCGTCCGTGATGAACGGACCGAGAAGATCGATGCCGAAGGGCCGCCGCGTGAGCGCGCGGGTCGCGCGGATCATGGCGGTGAGCCCCTCCGGTGGGGTGACGTCGGCGCCGAGCATGCCGAGGCCTCCGGCCTCGGAGACGGCTGCGGCGAGTTCCGGGCGGGCCACGCAGGCCATGCCTGCGTTGAGGATGGGCGTGCGGAGGCCGAAGCGGCGCGTGACGGAGGTCTGGATCATGGCGTGACTCCTCCTGGAGCCCGCTGTGACTCGCCGGCCCCGTGGCCGACGTGGCGGGCATGCGTGAGCGGATTGACCCCGAGCACGCGCCGGAAGGCCCGGCGCAGGGTCTGCGGTTCTCCGAAGCCGGTGCGCGTGGCGATGGTCGCGAGCGGAAGCTCCGTGGTCTCGATCAGATGGCGTGCGCGATCCACCCGCAGGCGTTCCACGAAGCGCGCCGGGGGGATGCCGAAGGTCGCGGCGAAGCGCCGGGCGAAGTGTCGCGGGCTCATGTGTGCGATCCCGGCGAGCCGATCGACCGTGACGGGTTCGTGCAGGTGGGCGCGCAGCCAGGCGAGCAATTCGTCGAAGCGCTCCGGTGCGTCGATCTGGGCCGCGAGTTCCACGGAGAACTGGGACTGTCCGCCCGGACGCTTCAGGTACACGACGAACAGTCGTGCGAGCTCCAGCGCGAGGCGCCGCCCGCAGTCCGCCTCGATCAGGGCGAGCGCCAGATCGAGCCCCGCGGTGACGCCCGCGGAGGTGAACACGGCGCCGTCCTCGACGTAGAGCGCATCCGGCTGCACCTCGACGGCATCGTGCCGGGCGAGTTCCGCGCAGTGGCGCCAGTGCGTCGTCGCACGGCGTCCCTCGAGGAGCCCGAGGTCCGCGAGCACGAAGGCGCCGGTGCAGATGGACGCCACCCGGCGGCATCGGGCCGCGAGGGCGCGGAGGTGCTCGCGCACCTCCGGCGTCCGGAGCAGCTGCGCGCGCGCGTCCGGCTGTGCACCCGGGATCACGATCGTGTCCAGCTCCGGAGCGTCTTCGAGCGCGTGATCGACGTGAACCCTCAGACCGGACCAGCTGTGGACGGGCCCGGTCTTCAGTCCCAGGAACACCACCTCGTAGGGGGGCGGGTCCTCCGATTCGGACGTCAGGCGGCCCGCGGCCTGGAACAGGTCGGCCGGGCCGACCACGTCCGTGGCCAGGCAACCGTCGAAAAGCAGGAATCCGATTCGCCGTGCGCTCATGGCGTTCTCCTGGTGACGGGGACATGGAACACCGTCCGGAAGATGGCAGCCAGGACCTTCTGGCGTCGATTTCTGCCATGCAGGCGTGTGGTCAGGTGGATGCCTCGGGCGCCGTGGGGGAGGGAGCGGTTCGCTCGGTCGATCGCCTGGGGCGGGGCAGCAGCTCCCCGCGACAGTTCGGGCACCGACCGTGCAGGGCATCCTCCCGGCAGGGGCCGCAGAACGTGCATTCGTAGCTGCAGATGAAGGCGCCGGGGGCATCGGCAGGGAGTGCGCGGTCACAGCGTTCGCAGGACGGCTTCATGGCGAGCATCGGCAGGGCTCCTGTCCGCAGGGGAAAGCTGCAGAACCAGCAAGCGCCATGACGCCGAGCGTATGCAAGGACGGGGGCCGGTCGGATCCTGCCGTGGTGCCTCAGGAGCCGCCCGGCCCCTCCGGTTCCGCGGGTGCGTCGGCGTCCGCCGCGCGCTCCGCCTCGAGCCGCCGCCAGCCCGCCGCGCCGAGGGCGACGACGACGGCGATGGAGCCGAGCACGAGCTCCCCGACCAGCAGCCCCGGCAGCGCGATGCCGCCGGCGGGATCGGCCAGGGAGCGGGCGAGGAGCGCCGCCGCGGCGAGGGCGACGCCGGCGCAGCCGCGGGCGAAGGCAGGACGGGGCCAGAGGCGCGCGGCGAAGACGAACGGGAGCGCGGGCAGGGCGGCGAGGGCGCCGTAGAGCACGATGCCGAGCACGGCGCCGGTCACCGTCGCCTCCTCCGTGCCCCGCCCGCGCAGTACGAGCAGCGCGAGGGTCCCCGCCGGCAGGAGCGCGGCGGCGAGAAACGCGAGACGCAGGCCCGGGGTCAGGGGCGTGCGGGGCAGGGGCGCAGGTGCCGCGGTGCGGTCGTCGGTCACGACGGATCCTCGTCGCGGTCCTTCCGGCCGCCCTCGACCACCCGCAGGCGGGGCGCGCCGCGGCGGAAGGGCGCCTGGCGGCGGGCATCGTCGAAGCGGCGGCGAAGGCCGCGACCCGGCCGCGGCGCGCGCGGGCGCCGGGCCAGCAGGAGCAGCAGGGCGACGAGCCCGACGAGGGGAAGCAGGGAGGCAGGGTCGAGGTTCATGGCGCGATGGTAGCGGACGTAAGCCGGCGCTTCAGGCGTGCGGCCGCTCGGGCTCTGGCAGGTCGAGGAGCCGGAGCATCAGCGTGCCCTCGAGCGTCGCGAAGAGTTCCGGGGCGCGGTCGGCCCGGTCCCGGGGCAGGTGCGCCTCGATCCAGGCGAGCCAGCGCTCGCCGAGGGCCCGCGCGCTGGCGCGATAGGGCTCCTCCCCGGTGACCGCCCGGCCGACGAGCTCGAACCAGAGGCGCACCACCGGCAGGAAGGGGCCGCGGTCGACGGCCGCGAGCAGGTCCTCGAGGAGGCGGGCGGGCGCCCGGCGGCGCGGGCCCAGCAGCGCGTCGAGCTGTGCCGTCAGGCCGGCCACGATCGCGCCGAAGGCCTGCTCGAGGAGCGCGTCCTTGCTGCCGAAGTGATAGATCAGCATGCGGTCGCTGGTGCCGCACACCCGGGCCAGGCTGCGCAGGCCCGTGTCCGCGAGGCCCTCCGAGACCAGGTGGGCGACCACGGCCTCGACGAAGGCCTCGCGTTTCTCCTCGCTGCGCGTCATCGCTCGCTCCCCGACCGTGCCTTCCGCTGTCGTCGACAGCTTCCGTAGCGGATGCTACATTCGATCCGTTCTGTAGCAGGTGCTACGGAAAGCACGGAGCCCTCCCGGGCTCGCGGAGAGACCCATGAACGCCCTGCGCCTCCTGCTCGTCGTGCTCTGGCTCGTGCTCGCGGTCCACACGGGGATCGTCGGCCTGCGTCACGGCTGGAATCTCCTGCCGGTGTTCTTCCGCGACATCGCGGCCTTCGGCTGGCCCGGCCAGTTCGACCTCGACTTCCTGTGCTTCCTCGTGCTCTCCGGGCTCTGGACGAGCTGGCGCCACCGCTTCACGGCGGGGGGCCTCGGGCTCGGCGTGGCCGCATTCTTCGGAGGCTTCCTCTTCCTCGCCCCCTACCTGCTCGTCGCCTCGCTGCGGGCCCGGGGCGACGTGGCGACGGTGCTCCTCGGGCCCTCCCGGGTGCCGACCACCGCCTGAGCGGCCTCCTCCGCGGCGCGGGCCGCGAGGAGCCGGCGGACGCGCAGCCACTCGCGCAGGGGCACGCCGAGCAGGATCCCGAAGGTGAGCGCCAGCTTGCCGAGGATCATGAGCTCGCCGCCGTGCTCGATCACGGGCCCGTGCCTCCCGTCGCCCCGTCCGCGGCCCGGCCCACGGCGGTAGCGTGGGGTCGGGTGCTGCCTGCTACGCTGCGGCCTCCGCCACTGTGGGAGCCGCCCCGGCCATGAAGTTCCGCTTTCCGATCCTGATCGTCGACGAGGATTTCCGTTCCGAGAACGCCTCGGGTCTCGGCGTCCGCGCCCTGGCCGAGGCCATCGAGCGGGAGGGTGGCGAGGTGATCGCCTCCACGAGCTACGTGGACCTCGCGTCCTTCGCCCAGCAGCAGTCCCGGGCGTCCGCCTTCATCCTCTCCATCGACGACGAGGAGTTCGCCGAGGAGGGGGAGGAGGAGAGCGTCGCGATCGCGAACCTGCGCGCCTTCATCGAGGAGATCCGCTTCCGCAATGCGGACATCCCGATCTTCCTCTACGGCGAGACGCGCACCTCCGTGCACCTGCCGAACGACATCCTCAAGGAGCTGCACGGCTTCATCCACCTCTTCGAGGACACGCCGGAGTTCGTGGCGCGGCACATCCTCCGGGAGGCGCGGGCCTACACGGACGGCCTCGCGCCGCCCTTCTTCCGGGCGCTGCTCGGCTACGCGCAGGACGGATCCTACTCCTGGCACTGCCCCGGGCACTCCGGGGGCGTCGCGTTCCTGAAGAGCCCCGTGGGCCAGCTGTTCCACCAGTTCTTCGGCGAGAACATGCTCCGGGCGGACGTGTGCAACGCCGTGGAGGAACTCGGCCAGCTCCTCGATCACACGGGGCCGGTGGCGGCCTCGGAGCGCAACGCGGCGCGGATCTTCGAGGCCGATCACTGCTTCTTCGTCACGAACGGCACGTCCACGTCGAACAAGATGGTCTGGCACTCCACGGTGGCCTCCGGCGACATCGTCGTGGTCGACCGCAACTGCCACAAGTCGATCCTCCACGCGATCATCATGACCGGGGCGATCCCGGTGTTCCTGACGCCCACGCGCAACCAGCTCGGGCTCATCGGTCCGATCCCGCTGCAGGAGTTCACGCGCGAGAGCATCCAGCGGAAGATCGAGGCGAACCCCTTCGCCCGGGCGGCGCAGGCGGCGCATCCGGAGCGGCGTCCGCGGATCCTGACGATCACCCAGAGCACCTACGACGGCATCGTCTACAACGTCGGCATGCTCACGGAGCTCCTCGACGGCGAGATCGAGACCCTGCACTTCGACGAGGCCTGGCTGCCCCACGCGAGCTTCCACGACTTCTACCGGAACATGCACGCCATCGGCCGCGACCGGCCGCGCTGCGAGGAGTCGATGGTGTTCACCACGCACTCCACGCACAAGCTCCTCGCGGGCATCTCCCAGGCCTCGCACATCCTCGTGAAGGAACCGAAGGCGCGGAAGCTCGATCGCTTCATCTTCAACGAGGCGTACCTGATGCACGCCTCCACCTCGCCGCAGTACGCGATCATCGCCTCCTGCGACGTCGCCGCGGCGATGATGGAGCCCCCGGGCGGCACCGCGCTCGTCGAGGAGTCGATCCTCGAGGCCATGAACTTCCGCCGGGCCATGCGCAAGGTGGACGCGGACTGGGGCGAGGACTGGTGGTTCCAGGTGTGGGGGCCCGACGAGCTGCCTGCCGCGGGCATCGGCACCCAGACCGACTGGATGCTGCGCCCGGAGGACCGCTGGCACGGCTTCGGCGAGGTGACGCCGGGCTTCAACATGCTCGACCCGATCAAGGCGACGATCACCACGCCGGGCCTCGGGCTCGACGGCAGCTTCGCGGAGACGGGCATTCCGGCGGCGCTCGTGACGCACTACCTCGCCGAGCACGGGGTCGTGGTGGAGAAGGCGGGGCTCTACTCCTTCTTCATCATGTTCACGATCGGCATCACGAAGGGGCGCTGGAACACGCTCGTCTCGGCGCTCCAGCAGTTCAAGGACGACCACGACCGCAACGTGCCCCTGTGGAAGGTCATGCCCGAGTTCGTGCAGCAGTACCCGCGCTACGAGCGGCGCGGCCTGCGGGATCTCTGTCAGGCGATCCACGAGGCCTACCGGGCCGCGGACATCGCGCGTGTGACCATGGACATGTACGGCTCGGAGATCGTGCCGGCCATGACGCCCTCGGACGCCTGGGACCGCATGACGCACCGGGAGATCGACCGCGTGGGCATCGACGACCTGCTCGGTCGCGTCACCGGCGTGCTGCTCACGCCCTATCCGCCGGGCATTCCCCTGCTCATTCCCGGGGAGCGCTTCAACCGGCCCATCGTCGACTACCTGAAGTTCGCGCGGGAGTTCAACGAGCGCTTCCCCGGCTTCGAGACGGACATCCACGGCTTCGTGGAGGAGGAGGACGAGGCGGGGCGGCGCCACTACTACGTGGACTGCGTGCGCGATCGCGGCTGAAGCGCGCGCCCACAAGGCGGGAAGTCACGACTTCTGTGGGAGCCAGCTTCAGCCGCACCGGCGGACCGGGCGATCCGGCGCCCGACCGTAGCCGTCGCCGCTGAAGCGCGCTCCCACAACGCGGTGAGTCACGGCTTCTGTGGGAGCCCGCTTCAGCCGCACCGGCGCACCGGGCGATCCAGCGCCGGACCGGAGCCGTCGCGGCTGAAGCGC
>JAZBPF010000475.1:0-2408 GCA_036351515.1 Pseudomonadales bacterium
GTCGAGATCGAAGGACAGGTGCACGCCCGCCGTGTTCCGTCCCGCGTGCTCGAAGGCCTCGGCCACGCAGACCGCGGTGCCCCGGCGGTCGAGCTCGCTCATGGTGTAGACGCGCACGCCCGTCTCGCGCACCAGGGGCGCCTCCGTGCTGTCCACGTCCCGGGCCCCGAGGATCACCACGTGGCGCGGATCGAGCGCCGGCCCCTCGCCGGCGAGCCCCGTGAGCTCCGGCGGTCCGTAGCCGAGGAGCGCGGCCAGCGGCATGCCGTGGACGTTGCCCGAAGGACTCGAGGTCGGCGTGTTCATGTCCGTGTGCGCGTCCACCCAGACCACGCCGATCTGCGCCCCCTGGCGCCGATGGAAGCGTGCGAGGCCGGCGATGGTCCCGGCGGCCTGCGCGTGGTCGCCGCCCAGCACCAGGGGGAAGTGCCCGGCGGCGCAGTCGGCCTCCACCTTGTCCGCGATGCGCGCGCACACGGAGGCGATGACGTCGAGGTAGCGCGCCCGGGGATTCCCCGAGGCCGTGCCCTCCGCCGCCTCCACGCCGAAGCTCTCCACCTGCACGATCTCGTGGCCGAGGCGCTCGAGGCCCGGGACGAGCCCCGCCACGTGCATGGCCGAGGGACCCATGTCCGTGCCGCGCCGGCCGGCGCCGAGATCGAGATGGACGTTCGTGATCGAGACCTTCACGGGTCACTCCGTCGTGGGGGGCAGGACCGGGCGCCTGCGCGGGCCCGGGGAACGGGCGCAAGGGAAGCGCTGGCCCCTTCGCGCGTCCTCTGCGGGCAGTTGCGGCCCCAGCCGCAAGGCGCGTCGCGCAGGCGAGGCTGGCTGCCTCGGCAAGCGGCGCAACGCAGCGGATGGGGCCGCAAATGCCCGCCCTTCGGGGCGTTCTGTCGGCGTTCGCCCACGCGTTGCGTCCTCGCCGCGTGTGCCCGACACGCTTTCGAGAACGCGCCTCGGCGCGAACGCCGACAGAACGCCAGAGGGCGCTCGAAGGGGTCAGCGCTTCCCTAGGGTAGTCAGGAATCGGTGCGCTGCGCGAGCCAGGCCTCGGCCTCCGCGGCCTGTTCCGGGGAGAAGGCGCGGACCTCGAGGCCGGGAACGAGGCGCCCCTCGAACTCCCCGGCCTTGCGGAGCCAGCGCTCCGGGCTCAGCACGGCGATGCGTTTGAAGCGGCGCAGGAAGCGCAGCAGGGACGGCAGCCGGCGCAGCTCGACGCCGATGGCGCCGAGGGAGGGCAGCTCGTAGTCGGGGATCGTCATGCGCATGCGCCCCCGCTCCATGCCCTCGCCCGCCTCGAGGAGGGCGTCCAGGGCGCGGTCCATGCCGTCGGCGTCGATGCGCCCGGAGAACTCGACGTGCAGCCGGTCGGGGCCGGCGCGCTCCACGCGGAACATGGAATCCCTCCTGCTCGACCCGCGGCTGGCTGCCGAAACCCCGTTTCGGCAGCCGGCGGGCGCGGGCCGTGGATGGCTCGCCCGCAGGGCGGAGACCGGAACTCGTCGCTCGGTCGTGCCCGGACTGCGTACCCGCGCCGCAGTCCGGCGCCGGAAGGGCCCGGGACGGACGCTTTCGGCGACCCGTGCGGGCCCCACCCTACCAGCCGGGCGCCTCCGGGTTCGAAGACCGTCCGTGCTTCAGGGCTCCACGCGCTCCATCAGGTAGCACAGCACGTCCTGACGGATGATCCGGGCGTCCGGCGAGAACATGGCCGGGACCACGGCCCGGGCGAGCCGCAGGTCCTCGCCGTCGACGCGGAAGTAGCGCTCGCCCACCTCCCGGTCGAAGTCGTCCGTGACCCGGAGCGGAAAGGGCGCGCCGGGGGCGACGTGGCCGAAGAGGGTCCCCGCGGGCAGCTCCTGGAAGTTGAAGTGCTCGAACTCCTGGAGCAGGTGCAGCGTGCGCTCGTCCCGGGGCCCCAGGGGCTCCGTGAAGCCGAAGTGCACCTCCTCGCGCACGCGCACGGAGGCCACCGTGTGGAAGAGATCGATGGGCTCCTCCGGCGCCGGCGGCAGTTCCTCCAGCGCGAGGAGCTCCTCGAGGTAGGCGTCCACGTGGTCGACGCCGAGCTGCTCTCCCGGCCGCCCCGCCTCGAGGATCACGGCGGTGGCGTGCGGCGCGAAGGCGGCGGCGAGCACCGTGTCCGGACGCACCACGTGCACCACGGGGCGGGAGAAGCGCCGGGCGAGGGCCAGGCTCACGGGATCGCGGCGGGGCACGCAGGCGTAGTGCGGATTCACGCCGGTGTTGTTGTGCACGTCCACCACCGCGAACAGGCCGCGGGCGACCATGCGGGCCAGCACCTGCCGCGCCACGTCCGCCTCGGGCCCCTCGGCGTCCTTCCAGACGCGGTTGTAGTCGGGCTGGTGATCGAGGCGCCGAAGCCGGAAGCGGGCCGCCTCCAC
>JAZBPF010000476.1:0-7860 GCA_036351515.1 Pseudomonadales bacterium
GTCGGCGGTGCTGCCCTCTGGGCCCCGGCGCTGGTCCTCGCCGTCGCCGGCGCCGTCGCGCCGCTCTTCCCCGCGCTCCTCGCCGCGCCGCTCGCGGCGGCGGCGACCGCCGTGCGCGGCAGCGCGACGGCGGTGGAGCTCCATCTGCTGCCGCCGCCGGGGCCGGCGCTCGCCGCGAGTGCCGTGACGCTGGCCCTGGGCGTCGGCTTCGCGCTCCTGCGCGGGCCCGTGCGGGCGGGGCTCACGCAGCTGCTCGAGGCCACGCCGGTGCGGCACCTGCGGGCGGATCCGGCCTACGACGCCTGCCTGCGCGGGGCCACGGCCGCCGCCCGGCGCACGGTGCGCTTCGTCCAGTCCGGCTTCCTCAAGCGCTATCTCTTCGCACTGCTGGTGCTGACGACGATCGCGGCGAGTGCGCCCCTCTGGCTCGAGGCGGGCACCGGCGCCCGTGTGCTCGAGGGTCTGCAGGCGGGCAGCCGCAGCAGCGCCTTCGTCGTCGGCACGGCGGCCTTCACCCTGGCCGGTACCCTCGCCGTGATGCTGCCCTATCGACGCATCGTCGCCATCGTCGCCATGGGCTCCCTCGGCCTCGGCATGGCGCTGCTGTTCCTCGCCTTCAGCGCCCCGGACGTCGCCTTCACGCAGCTGATGGTGGAGATCCTCTCCGTCGTGATCATCACGCTCGTGGTGACGCGGCTTCCGGTCCGCGGCATCGATCGGCGCTCCGCCGGGGTGCGCCTGCGGGACGGGACCCTGGCCCTGGCCGCGGGCCTCGCCTTCGCGGTGCAGCTCCTGGCCGTGCTGGGCCGTCCGCCGGACGGCGCCATGCGTCGCTACTTCCTCGAGCAGGCGCCGGAGGCGGCCCACGGCCTGAACGTGGTGAACGTGATCCTCGTGGACTTCCGCGCCCTCGACACGCTCGGCGAGAGCGTCGTGGTGGTCTGCGCGGCCGTGGCGATCCTGGGGCTGCTGGAAGGAGCGCGCGAACCGTGAGACGCAGGCAGGAACCGGATTCCCTCGTGCTCGGCACCGCGGTGCCGGTGCTCGTGAGCATGACCGCGCTGTTCGCGATCTACGTGCTCCTGCGCGGGCACGACGAGCCGGGTGGCGGCTTCATCGGCGCGCTCATCGGCGCGTCGGCGGTGGCGGTCTACACCATCGACGGCGGCGTCGCGGAGGCGCGCCGCGCCCTGTACTTCGCGCCGACGACGCTCGCCGGCGTCGGGCTCCTGCTCAGCTGCGGCGCCGGCCTGCTCGCAGGCTTCGCGGGCCTGCCGCCGTTCACGGGACTGTGGCCCGGGGGTGCCCCGGCGGGCCTCGGTCTCGTCCCCTCGGTGCTGCTCTTCGACGTGGGCGTCTTCCTCGCGGTCCTCGGGTCGGCGGTGGCGGTGATCTTCGCGCTGGAGGAGAAGCGATGAACACGCACCTGCTCTTCGCCGGCCTCACCGCCGCGCTCTTCGCCAGCAGCGTGTACCTGCTGCTGTCTCCTTCGATTCTCCGGCTCGTGCTCGGGGTCTTCGTGCTGTCGAACGCGACGCATCTGCTCATCTTCGTCGCGGGCCGTCTCACGGAGGGGGCGCCGCCGCTGCTGCACGCGGATCGGCGCGACGTGGTCGGGGTCATGGCCGACCCGGTGCCCCAGGCGCTGATCCTCACGGCCATCGTCATCGGTTTCGCGCTCCTCGTGTTCCTCATGGTGCTGGCCTACCGCGCCTACGCGCGCTTCGGGACCATCGACACGGACGTCATGACGGCGGCGGAGCCCGAGCCCGGCCCGGCGTTGCCCGGGGACGAGGTATGAGGCGCCGGGACGCGGCGCGGGAGGCGGGCGCGTGAGCTGGCTTCCCCTCTGGCCCGTGCTCGTGCCGCTGCTCGGCGCGGCCGCCGCCGTGGCGACGCTGGAGCGGCCCCGCGCCCAGCGGGCCGTGACCCTGCTCGCGCTCGCGCTGCAGACGCTCGCGGCCTGGACCCTGCTCGCCCGGACCCTCCTCGCCGGCCCCGTGGCCCTGCATCTCGGCGGCTGGCCTCCGCCCTTCGCGATCTCCCTGGGAACGGACGTGCTCGGCGCCGCGCTCTGCGGCCTCGCCGCGCCTCTCGGCCTCCTGCTGGCGCTGCCCGGGGGTGCGCCGGGACATCCGCTCCGGGCCCACCGGACCTTCGCGCCGCTGCTGCTCGCGCTCCTCGGCGGCGTCGCCGGCGTGTTCCTCACGGCGGACCTTTTCAACCTCTACGTCTGGTTCGAGGTGACGCTCATCGCGTCCTTCGGACTGCTGGCACTCGGGGGCGGTCGCGCGCGCCTCGACGCCTCCGTCACCTACGCGATGCTCAACCTCGTGGGCACGGCGCTGCTGCTCGTCGCCATCGGCCTGGTGTACGGGCGCACGGGCAGCCTCGACATGGGCACGCTCGCGGAACCGGGCGCCACCGATCCCGCCCTGCTCGGGGCGGCGCTGCTGTTCTTCCTGGGCCTCGCGGCGAAGGCGGCGCTCTTCCCCCTCGGCTTCTGGCTCCCGGCCGCCTACCCGAACGCGAACCCCGTGATCGCCGCGCTGTTCGCGGGCCTGCTCACGAAGAGCGCCGCCTACGCGCTGTTCCGCACGAGCGGGCTCGTGTTCTCGGCGGCCACGGACACGCTGCTGGGGGGCTTCCTCGCGCTCGGTGCGGCGACGGCGCTGTTCGGGGGCATCGGCTGCCTGGCCGCCACCGACGCGCGTCGCTTCGCGGCGTTCACGGTGGTCGGCGGCATCGGCGTCGCCATCGTGGGCCTCGGCCTGGATTCGCCCCTCGGGACCACCGGCGGCCTCGCGTACCTGTTCCAGTCCATGGTCGCGACCCCGGCGCTCTTCCTCGCCGCCGCCTGCCTCGCCGCGGACAGCGGTGACGGCGCCTTCCTGCGCGCCGGAGGGCTCTGGACGCGGGACCGGCTCGTCGCGGGCTGCTTCGGACTCTGCGTGCTCGCGGTGGCGGGGGTGCCCCCGCTCACGGGCTTCTGGCCGAAGCTGCTCCTGGTCCGGGCGGGGCTCGAGGCGGGCGCCACCGGCGCCGTGGCGGCGGTGCTCCTCGGGGGCTTCCTGACCCTGCTCGCGGGGGCCCGCGCCTTCGCCCTCGCCTGCTGGCGCCCGGCGCCGGCGGAGCCCGCCGCGACGGATCCGCTGCCCCACGGGGCCCGGTCCGTGCTCGCGGGCCTCACCGCCGTGCTGCTCGTCGCCGGGCTGCTGCCGGAGCTGCCCGGACGGCTGGCGAGCGCCGCGGCCGACGACCTGCGCGCGCCGGCGGCGCTCCTCGAGGTGCTCGCGGCGGCGCCACCGGAAGGAGCGTCCGGATGAATCCGTTCCTGCTCAGCCTCCTGCTCGCGTTCGTGTGGGCCACGATCACGGCGGACTTCGGCGCCGGGAATCTGCTCGCGGGCTTCCTGCTCGGCAACCTCAGCCTGCTCCTCGTCCGCCGGCGCTTTCCCGGCGGGGCCTTCCGGCGCGGGCTCAAGCTGCTGCAGCTCGCCGGCTACTTCGTCCTGGAGCTGGTGCTCTCCTCCCTGCGCGTGAGCCGGGACGTGCTCTCCCCGCGGCTCCGCTTCCGCCCGGCGATCGTCGCGCTGCCCCTGGACGCGCGGCGGGACGTGGAGATCTTCCTGCTCGCCAATCTGGTGAGCCTCACGCCGGGAACGCTCTCCATCGACGTCTCCCGGGACCGCACCGTGCTCTACGTGCACACCATGCACGGCGAGGAGGCGGAGGCCATGGTCCGGGAGGTGAAGGAGCGCTTCGAGCGCCTGATCCTGGAGGCCCTCGCATGAGCCCGGAGGCGTTTCTCGAGTGCTGCGGTCGCATCGCCCAGGGCGCGATCCTCCTCGCCCTGGGCCTCACGCTCGTGCGCCTGCTGCGCGGTCCGTCGCTCGCCGATCGCGTGGTCGCCCTCGACATGCTCACGCTCCTCGGCATCGGCCTCATCGGCGTGAGTTCCGTGCTCGGCCGGGAGTACGCGTACCTGGACGTGGCGATCTCCCTCGCGCTCGTGGGCTTCCTCGCCACCGTCGCCTTCGCCCGCTACATCTACCGGCACGACCGGGCGCCGCGGCCCCGACGAGGGCGCCGGGGGGAGGGGCGCGCATGATCGACGTGATCGCCGGCGTGCTGCTGCTCGTGGGGAGCGCCTTCTCGCTCGTGGCGGCGATCGGCCTGCTGCGCCTGCCGGATCTCTACGTGCGCATGCACGTGGGCGCGAAGGCGGGCACGCTCGGCGCCGGGCTCGTGCTCGTGGCGATCGCCGTGGAGGCGCAGGACCTGGAGGTCGGAACGCGCGCCCTCGCGGGGCTCGTGTTCCTGCTCTTCACCTCGCCCATCGCGGCGCACCTGCTCGCCCGGGCCGGCTACCGGGCCGGCACGCCGCTGTGGGAGCGGACCCTGCGCGACGACCTCGCGCGGGCGCCCCGGGAGCAGGTGGACGCCCTGCCCGCGCGGGAGCCGACGACGCCCGGGGAGACCGGGGCCCGCGGGTCGGGGAGCGGGCCCTCCTCGCCGTAGGCGTCGGTCCGCGTGGGAGCGGGGGCGAGCGCCCGGGAAGCTCCGGGAGACCGGAGCCGAGGACGGCTGACTAATTCAGCACCATTAGTCCCGGTGCTATCCTCGCTCGCCGGCGAATCCGGGAGAGGGAGAACGCGCATGGCCTTTCGCACCCCCCTGTGCGACCTGCTCGACGTCGAGGTGCCCATCATGCTCGCGGGCATGGGCGGCGTGTCCTACGCGGAGGTCTGCGCCGCGGTCTCGAACGCGGGCGGCTACGGCACCCTCGGCATGGCGAACGAGGGCCCGGACGGGATCCGCGAAGAGATGAAGAAGGTCCGCGATCTCACGGACCGGCCCTTCGGCGTGGACCTGCTCACGGCGGTGCCCGAGTCCCTCACGCGCAGCGTCGACGTGATCATCGAGGGCGGCGCCTCGGCCTTCATCGCCGGCCTCGGCGTGCCGGCGTCGATCCTGAAGACGCTCCACGACGCGGGCCTCCTGGTCATGAGCATGTGCGGGACCGTGCGCCACGCGGTGAAGGCCGCGGAGGCGGGCGTCGACGTGGTCATCGCCCAGGGCACGGAGGGCGGCGGCCACACGGGGAAGGTCGCCGGCATGGCGCTGATCCCGCAGGTCGTCGACGCGGTGGACATCCCCGTGGTCGCGGCCGGCTCCATCGTCGACGGTCGGGGCCTCGCTGCCGCCCTGGCCTTCGGCTGCCAGGGGGTGTGGATGGGCACGCGCTTCATCGCCTCGCACGAGGCGCGCGCGGCGCAGGCCTACAAGGAGTCGCTGGTCCGTGCCGCGGAGACGGACACGATCGTCACCCGCTGCTATTCGGGCAAGACCATGCGCGTCGTGAACAATCCCTACGTGGAGGACTGGGAGCGGCGCGCGCACGAGATCCAGCCCTTCCCGCAGCAGGCCATCGCCTCCGCGCAGGCGGACGTCATGGGCGGCATCGGCGGCAAGCTCGAGGGCCTCGACCCGCAGAAGGACTGCATGCCCGCGGGCCAGGGCCTCGGCTCGATCCACGAGATCCTCTCCTGCCGGGAGATCGTCGACCGCACCATGACCGAGGCGGAGGCCGTGCTCGGCCGTCTCGCCGGCATCGTCGGCCGCTGAGGCGGCCTCCACTCGCACAGGGAGGGAGCAGCCCATGGACCTCGATCGCATCCCCGTCCTCGTCGGCGTCGGCCAGGTCACGGAGAAGGAGAGCGATCTCGATCGCGTCTCCTCGCCCGTGGACCTCATGGAGCAGGCGACCTGGCGCGCCTTCGACGACGCCGGCATCGCCCGGGCCCGGGTCTCCGACCTCGACACGCTCGTGGTCGTGCGCAGCTTCCGGGAGTCGACGCCGAACTCGCCGGAGGCGCTCGCGAACCGCATCGGCGCGACCGGCGCCGAGCAGTGGCTCATGCCCAACGGCGGCAACGGGCCCCAGCAGCTCGTGAATCGCTATGCCGAGGCCATCGCCCGGGGCGAGGCGCGCTTCTGTCTGTTCTCCGGCGCCGAGGCCATCGACAACGCCGGGCGCCTCGCGAAGGCCGGGCGCGAGCCCGACTGGAAGGAGCCGGCGACCCGCGAGCGGCGCCATCTCGTGCCCGAGAAGAAGATGTCCAACGAGGTGGAGGACGCGCACGGGCTCATGATCCCCGCGCACGCCTATCCGCTCTACGAGAACGCCCTGCGCGGCCACTACGGCGAGAGCATCGAGGCGCATCAGCGCACCATGGGCGAGCTCTTCGCGCGCTTCTCCGAGGTCGCGGCGCAGCATCCCCAGGCCTGGTTCCCGATCGCCCGGACCGCCGAGGAGATCGCCACGGCGACGCCGAAGAACCGCTACGTGGGCTGGCCCTACACGAAGTTCATGAACGCCATGAACCAGATCAACCAGTCCGCTGCGCTGCTGCTCACCTCCGTGGGCCACGCGCGGAGCCTGGGCGTGCCCGAGGAGCAGTGGATCTACCTGCACGGCTGCGCGGACGTGAGCGAGCTGTGGTACGTGACCGATCGAGAGAACTACCACTCCTCGGTGGCCATCCGCACCATGGCCGAGCGGACCCTGTCCATGGCCGGCCTGTCCATGGACGCGATCGCGCACATCGACCTCTACTCCTGCTTCCCGAGCGCCGTGCAGATCGCCCGCGACGAGTTCGGCATCGCGAAGGACGATCCGCGTCCGCTGACGATCACCGGCGGCCTGCCCTTCCACGGCGGCGCCGGCAACAACTACGTCATGAACTCCATCGCCTCCATGGTCGACGTGCTCCGGGCCGACGCCGGCAGCTACGGCCTCGTCACGGCCAACGGCGGCTATCTCACGAAGCACTCGGCGGGCATCTACTCCACGCGGCCGTCGCCGGTGCCGGAGTCCGGGGACGTGCCGTGGGTCCGCACGGATCCCGCCGTGGACCAGGCGCGCGTGGACGCGACCCCACATCCGGCGCTGGCCATGCGTCCCGAGGGCGCCGGCGCGATCGAGACCTACACGGTGCTCTTCGGGCGCGAGAACACGCCGGAGGCGGGCATCGTCGTCGGCCGTCTGGACGGTGGCGAGCGCTTCGTCGCCCACGTGCCGACGGACCCGGCGCTCCTCGAGGCCATGACCCGCGAGGACTTCCTCGGTCGGCGAGGCCGGGTGGTGCCCGGGGAACCCGTCAACCGGTTCACCCCGGGGGACTGAGCCCGACGGCCCGCCTTGTGGCGGCGCGGGCGGCGCTCTAGGCTCCGCCGCTTCCGGCGCCTATGACGAGGAAGCACCCATGAGCGAGCAGAAGGTCACCGTGCGCGGCACGGCCTGGTGGGCCCAGTTCACGCTGCTCGGCGGAATCCTCGCCGCCGTGCTCCTGATCCTCGGCCCCATCGGCTATCGCCTCGGCGTGGTCGGGGTGGAGGGCGCCGTACTGCTCCTGCCGGGCATGGCCACGGCCCTCGCCGTGGTGGTGCTCGGCTTCGCCCTCGTGGGGGGCATCCTGGTCGCCCGCCGCGGCCTCGCGGCCGAGCGGGGTCCGCTCCTCGCCGGCGGCCTGCTCGCCCTGGCCATCGTCGTGAACATGGGCCTGCAGTTCGCGAAGTCGGCGACGGTGCCGCCGATCCACGACATCACGACGGCGCCGGAGGATCCGCCGCAGTTCGAGGCGGTGGTGGAGCGTCGCGGCCCGAACACGAACCCGCTCGCCTACGACGCGGACGCCCTCGGGGAGGTGACCCGCCGGGCCTATCCGGAGGTGCAGCCCCTCGAGACGTCGCTGGCGCCGCCCGCGGCCTTCGACCGGGCGCTCGCCACGGCGCGGTCCCTCGGCTGGGAGATCGTCGCCGAGGACCGGGACGCCGGGCGCATCGAGGCGACGGACAC
>JAZBPF010000477.1:0-9824 GCA_036351515.1 Pseudomonadales bacterium
ACCAGGAACGGCTTGCCGGCACGGACGCGCTCCACCTGCCCCGCGAGCGACTTGAAGAACGCCGTGGGGCGGACGATGGACCAGCCGAGGCCCGAGGCCTGCAGCTCGGCCTCGAAGGCGAGCTTGGCGTGCTGGAAGGCGAGCGTCGGCCGCTGCACGCAGATGGCCGAGAGCAGCACGAAGCGGCGCGCCCCGGCGTCGCGGGCGACGGCGAGCAGATGCCCGTTCGCTTCGTGCTCCACGCGCCAGGCGTCCCGCGGCTCGCCGCTGCGCGTGGCGATGCAGGAGACCACCGCGTCGATGCGCTCGCCCTCGAGCGCGGCCGCGAGCGCCGCGCGATCCGTCACCGGAGCGAGGCGCAGGGTGCAGCCCGGCAGGTCCGTCCGGAGGGCCTCCGGGTCCCGCTCCCGGGTCGGGCGCACCACGGCCAGCACCTCGTGCCCGCGGCGCACGAGTTCCCGGGCCACGAAGCGGCCGATGTAGCCCGTGGCGCCGGCGAGCAGGACCCGCTGCGGCGGGTCCGGAAGCGTGGGCGCGGCGTCGCTCATGGCGCCGCGCCTGCGTTCACGAGCCTCGTCCCCATCGCCGAAGCGCCCTCCGTGGTTCCGGTGTTCGCGGCAGAACGTACCACGGTGCCTCCGGCAGCGGAGCAGTTCAGGAGCGGAGGCGTTCGGCTGCGGTCTCCGACGGCGGAGCCCCCGCGTTCCGGAGCCGGTCGAGCGCGAGGCCTGCCAGGGCGAGGACGATGCCGGCGGCGGCGAGGGCACCGTCGTCGAGGTTCGCCGCCAGCGCCTTCGGCGCCGGCGCCGCCACGGCGAGGCCGCCCAGGACGAGCGCCGTCCGGACCAGAGCCCCGACCGCGCCCCGGCTCCGCAGGGCGCCCAGGCCGAGGACGTGCCCCTGCAGGGCCCCGGCGACGACCGTGATGCCCGCGAGGGCCTGCACCGTCGCCGAGGCGATCGCCAGCGGCGCGCCGTCCAGCACGAGCGCGGGGTCGAGGACGAAGAAGAAGGGCACGAAGTAGACGACGCTGCCGAGGCGCATCGCCGTGAAACCCGTGCGCAGCGGGGAGGCGCCGGCGATCGCCGCCGCGGCGAAGGCGCCGAGGGCCACCGGCGGCGTGATGAAGGACAGCATCCCCCAGTAGAGGATGAACAGGTGCACGGCCATGGGGTCGAGGCCCCCCTGCACGAGCGCCGGCGCCAGCACGATGGCGAGGAAGATGTAGGCCGCGGTCACGGTCAGCCCGATGCCCAGGAGGAAGCTCGTCAGGGCCCCCATGAGCAGGAGCGCCAGCGTCGAGCCCCCGGCGAGGAACAGCAGCTCGTTCACGAGGGTCCCGGAGAGCCCCGTGAGCGAGAGGGCGCCGACGATGAGGCCGACCCCCGAGAGCACCACGAGGAGCTCCGCCAGCAGGCGTCCGGTCGAGACGCAGAAGGCGCCGGCGTCGGCCAGGGACCAGCGGTGCGTCGGCGCGAGCTGGTTCAGGGCCACGAGCACGGCGGTGGCGATCCAGGGGGCGATCGCTTCCCGCTGCAGCACGAGGAGCGCGAAGACGAGCACCGCGAAGGCGCCGAGGTGGAACCAGCCCCGGGCGAGGGTCGCGCCGACCGCGGGCAGCTCCGCCTCCTCGGCGCCGCGGAGGCCGGTGCGGGCGGCGTAGGCGTCCACCTGCACGAACAGGCCGAAGAAGAACAGGAGCGCGGGGATCGTCGCCGCGAGCGCCACCTCCGCGTAGGGCACCGTGAGGAAGGTCGCCATCACGAATGCCGTCGACCCCATGATCGGGGGCAGCAGCACGCCGCCCGTGGAGGCACAGGCCTCGACGCCGGCGGCGTAGTCCGCGCGCACGCCGTTGCGGGTCATGGTGGGGATCGTGAGCTGGCCCGTGGTGAGCACGTTCGTGATCACGCTGCCGCTCATGGAGCCCATGAGGCCGCTCGCGACGATGGCGACCTTGGCCGGCCCGCCGCGGACGCGACCGAGGAGCGCGAAGGCGAGGTCGATGAAGAAGCGCCCGCCCCCCGTGTGCTGGAGCGCGACGCCGAAGACGAGGAAGCCGATCACCAGTTCCGCGAAGGCGCGGAAGGGCAGGCCGAGCAGGCTCTCGGTCCCGAGCGCGTGGTAGGCCGCGACCACGTCCGCGGGCATGGCGAGACCCGCGAGCACGCCCGGCGCGCGGTCCGCGAACACCGGATAGACGGAGAAGCTGGCCACGAGCACGAAGAGCACCCAGCCCGCCGTCCGGCGCACGGCCTCGAGCATGAGCAGCCAGAGCCCGGCGCTCACCCACGCGGCCGTCGCCGGCGCGCCGAATTCCCAGCCCTCGTCGAGGGCCTGCTCCGCGTGGAGGAAGAGCCAGAGGGGGAACGCGATCGCGGCGACGATCGTCGGCGTGTCCCAGGCGAGCCGGGCCCCGCGCCAGGGCGGGAACAGGGCGAAGGCCACGGGCAGGAGCAGCGCCATGAGCGCGTAGGCGTAGTGCGTGTCCACGACGATCAGCGCCGCCAGGCGCTGCTCGCCGCCGAAGAGACGCAGCGTGTCCATGGCGAGGAGCGAGGCGGCCACGGCTGCGATCCCCGTCGCGGTCGCCGCCCAGGCGGGCAGCGGCCGATGGCGTTCGGCGGGGTTCACTCGGTCGGCGCGAAGAGCGGCTCGAGGCCGGCGTCCGCCAGCGCGCGGCCGCGGCGCTCGAGCCAGGCGTCCGCGTCGCCACCGGCCGCCCGGTGCGCGGCCCAGGCGTCGGCGAGCACCGCCTGCCGGCGCAGGAGTTCCTCGTTGTGTGCCTGGTGCGCGTCGGTCCACACCCCCGCGGCACGCCAATGGGCCACGGCGCCCTCGTGGAAGGGCACGACCCAGTCGAGGAGCTGCCGGTCCCGGGCCCAGCCGATGGCGCCGGGATCCGAATCCCGGTAGTCCGCGAAGTGCACGTCGAGGGTCTCGGCGAGGGCGCGCACCACGGCCGGGTCCTGCTCCGCGAGGGTGATCAGGAGTGGGTAGGGGTAGGTCGCGCCCTCGTGCGGGGCGTCGGCGGAGATGCCGGCGCCGAGCGTCGCCAGGTGGGGCGTGAAGTAGGGCGCCACGCGGCGGATGGCGGTCCAGCAGGCGTCGTCGTCGTGGGGCGCCGCCGGCCAGGCGATGCCCCGCGGCGACGCCTCCAGCTTGCGCGTGGGCCCGGAGACCGTGGTCGCGTAGGCGGCGTCCACCTGTCCGGCGACGATGCCGTTCCACATGGCCCCGTAGCCCGGGAACTCGACCTTCTCGACGTCCGCCCAGGTCAGGCCGCCGCAGGCGAGGAAGGCCTCGGTGGAGACGTTGAGCGCCGGAGCGCCCCGCACCCAGGCGACGCGGCGTCCGCGGAGCTGCTCGAAGCGTTCGATGCCCGTATCCGCGGCGACGGCGAGGGCCTGGTTGGAGTCGCCGTTCGACATCGCGACCAGGCGGATCGGCTGCGGGCCCCAGGCGTCGTCGGCGAACTGGTGCAGCCCCTCCTGGGCGAACCAGGTGGCGACCCCGTTGGCGGAGAACTGCACCATGCCCCGGCGCAGCGGGAGGAGCCGCGAGACGTCGTTCTTCCCCGGGATCACGCGCAGGGTGACGCCGTGGCGCTCCCGGAGCATGCGCCCGATCCCGACGGCCTGGTTGTAGCCCGTGGTGCCGAGCGGATAGGCGGTCCACGCCATGGTGCGCGGCAGGGCGTCCTCCGCCGGCGCGGCGGACGCGCCGAGCAGCAGCCCCAGCGCGAGCGCCGCACATCGAATCCTCTGCATGGAACGCTCTCCCCCCGTGCTCGCCCGAAGGTGCACCTTACCGCCCCGGTCCGCGCGGGCGGGAGTCCCGGATCCGGGGGTACGCCGTCGTCAGAGCCCGAAGCGCTCGCGCAGGAAGCGGGCGATGCCGTCCTCGTCGTGCCGGCCGATGACCGCGGTGGCGGCGCTGCGCACCTCCTCCGTGGCGTTCGCCGGGGCGTAGGCCTCGTCCGCGGTGGCGAACATGCTGAGGTCGTTGTCGCCGTCCCCGAAGCACACGACCCGGGTCGCGCCCAGCTCCCGGCGCAGCGTGTCCACGGCGTTGCCCTTGGTGCCCTCGCCGTGGTGGATGTCGATCCAGCGCAGGTCCCCGCCCTCGAGGGCCGGCCCCGCGTAGGCCACGAGGCGTGGTTCGTCCGCGATCTGCCGCTCCACCGCCTCGATGGCCGGCGCCGGGCCGAGGGCGCTGATGTTGGTGATCTCCGCGTCCGCCGGGAGCTGCGAGGCCGGGGCGATCGTGAGGCCCCAGCGGCGCCCGAAGTCCTCCGCGAGCTGGCGCTCGACCTCGGTGCGCACCGGCTCGTGGTAGACGGCGTGCCGGTTCCCGGGCTCCAGCGTGAACAGGAAGGGCGTCACCCCGACCCGGTGCACGGCCTCGACCACGTGGCGGATCTCCGCGAGGGTGAGGAAGGTGTGGCGGCTGTAGCCGTCGGCGTCCGGATTCCAGATGAGCACGCCGTTCTTGTACGCCTGGGGCAGGCGGAAGCCGTGCCCCTGGAGGATCTCCCGGGACGCGTGCAGGGCGCGGCCCGTCGCGACCGTGTAGAGGATGCCGCGATCCGCGAGGCGCACGAGGGTCTCGCGCGTGAAATCCGAGATGCGCGAGGACGCGTCGAGGAGCGTCCCGTCGAGATCGAAGACGATCAGTTCCATGGCATACCGTCCGGGGGCGAGACCGTGCGCCCCTTCCGTCCGCAGGCCCGTGGGAGATCCCGGGCGCCGACGGGCGCGCGGCTGCGCAGCATACCCTGTCGCGCGGGCGCGCTGCCGAGGCGGCGGGACGTGGCCTCCCGGGGGATCGGACCGGTATGCTCGGGGTCCCTTCCACAGGAGACCGCACATGCTGAGGCGAATGCTTCTGGTCCTCGGCCTGGCCCTCGCCGCCTCGGTGCACGCCGCACCGGAGGTGGGGGACCTCGCCCCGGACTGGACCCTGCCCGGGTCCGACGGCCAGGAACACACGCTCTCGGAGCTCCGCGGCCAGTACGTGGTGATCGCCTTCTTCCCGAAGGCCTTCACCGGCGGCTGAACCCTGGAGTGCAAGTCGCTGCGTGACAGTGACGAGCAGATCCGAGCCTTCGACGTGACCTACTTCATGGCGAGCACCGACTCGCTCGAGGACAACACCGCCTTCGCGGAGAAGAACGAAGCCAGCTTCCCGATCCTCGCCGACGAGGACGGCTCCATGAGCGAGGCCTACGGAGTGCTGGGTTCGAGCGGCATGGCGAACCGGGTGACCTTCTACATCGACCCCGAGGGTCGCATCGTGAGGATCGACCGGAGCGTGAACGTGCGAACCGCCGGCGAGCAGCTGGTGGAGAACCTCGAGGAGCTGGACGCGCCGCGCGTCTGACCCGCTCCGGCCCCGGTGCGCACCGTCCGCACCGGGGCCGGCGCCCCTGCCCCCAGCCGACCCCGGCTACAATGCGCGCCGGTCCTCGGTCGTCGGAACCCCGCCCCATGTCCAGCCTGTTCGAACCCGTCCGCTTCCAGCGCGGTCCCGCCATGGCGAACCGCTTCGTGCTGGCGCCTCTCACCAACAGCCAGAGCCACGCCGACGGCACGCTCTCGGAGGCCGAGCAGCACTGGCTCACGCTCCGGGCCGACGGCGGCTTCGGCATGGTCATGACCTGCGCGGCCCATGTGCAGGCCGCGGGCCAGGGCTTCCCGGGACAGCTCGGGATCTTCGGGGATCGGCACCTGCCCGGGCTCACGGGGCTCGCCGAGGCGCTGAACGCCCGGGGCGCCGTGTCCGTCGTGCAGCTGCACCACGCGGGCATGCGCTCGCCGGCGGAGCTGATCGGTGAGGCGCCGCACTGCCCGTCCGTGAACGAGGAGTTCGGTGCCCGGGCCCTGACGGAGGCGGAGGTGGAGCAGGTGGTGGAGGATTTCGTCGCCGCCGCCGTGCGCGCCGAGCGTGCCGGCTTCCACGGCGTGGAGCTCCACGGCGCCCACGGCTACCTGCTGTGCCAGTTCCTCTCCGCCGAGACGAACCGGCGGGAGGACGACTGGGGCGGGAGCCTCGAGGGCCGCGCGCGGATCCTCTTCGAGATCGTCCGCGGCATCCGGGCCCGCTGCAGCGCCGACTTCCTGCTCGGCGTGCGGCTCTCGCCGGAGCGCTTCGGCATGGAACTCGGCGAAGTGCTGGAGGTGGCCCAGCGCCTCATCGACACCGGGGACGTGGACTTCCTCGACCTCTCGCTCTGGGACTGCTTCAAGGAGCCGGAGCTTCCGGCCTACCAGGGGCGCTCGCTGCTGTCCTGGTTCATGGATCTCGAGCGGCGCGCGGTGAAGCTCGGCCCAGCCGGCAAGATCCGCACGGCGGCGGACGCGCAGCGCGTGCTCGACGCCGGCGCCGACTTCGTCGTCCTCGGCCGCGCCGCGATCCTCCATCACGACTATCCCGCGCGGCTCGCGGCGGATCCGGCCTTTCTGCCCGCGGAACTCCCGGTCACGGCGGCCTGGCTCGAGCGCGAGGGGCTCTCGCCCCCCTTCGTGAACTACATGCGCAACTGGAAGGGCTTCGTCGCGGACTGACGCGCCGGAACGCCGGGGGCGAAGCCCCCGGCGTCCTCTTCCCTCAGCCGAGCAGCGCGTCGTAGGTGGCCTCGTCGAAGCCCACCACGACGGTCTTCCCGCGCTTGAGGGTCGGAGCCCGCAGGTTTCCCGTCGGCCCCAGCATGGCGGCGACCGCCTCGTCGGGGTCCGCGGTCTTCAGGTCGAACTCGACGACCTTCTTCCCCTTCGCCGCGATCAGCTTCGTCGCGCCGGTCAGCAGCTCCCGGGCCGCGTCGGCCCCGAGCTTCTTCGCTGCGGAGACCTGCTCCGCGATCCGGACGTCTCCTGCCCCCAAGACCTTGGCGGCTCGCGTGCATCCGGTTCAGCCGTTGCGGTGGTAGTACCAGTCGACCTGCTTCGCCATCGGGCGTGCCTCCTCGTGGATTCCCGCGAGAGCGTACCCGACCTCGGCAGCCCGGTCAGGACCGCCGACGGCCCTGGTGCGTCAGACCTCGCCGCGCAGGCGATCCGCGATGTGCTCCATGACCGGCCCGTGCTCGTGCTGGGGACTGAAGAGGACCAGTTCGGCGTCCTGCCCCACCCGCAGCGAGTGCCCCGGCGGCCAGTAGAAGAGATCGCCGCCGCACAGCGTCTCCTCGCTGCCGTCCGTGTAGGAGACCGTGAGTTCGCCCTCGATGAGGTAGCCCCAGTGCGGCGACTGGCAGGCGTCCCCCTCCAGCCCCTGCAGCAGTTCCGCGAGATCGGTGCCCGCCGCCATGGCGAAGTGTTCGGCGCCGATGTCCGTATAGCCCTCCGCGCTGCCGAAATCCGGTAGCTGACGGCCCGTGGCGCCCGGTGCGTCGACCCTCACCGGAAGGTCCTGCTTCGCGGTACAGCTCCGGTCGCCAGTAAAGCCACCGCTCAGCGCATCTGGCGCACGTGCTGCCAAGGCGGGAGGAGCGTGGCGTAGCAGCGCTACGTGAGCGACGACCAACGCGGGCAGCGTGTGCGCCAGAAGCGCCCGGAGGGAGCCCTTGTGCGGTCCGCCTGCGGCGTTGCAGTCGCTTGACGTAGCCACTGCTACGCCAGCGCTCCCGCGCCTTGCAGGCGGACCGCACATGGGCTCTGAGCGGTGGCTTTACTGGCGACCGGAGCTGTGTGCATGCCCCTGTCCTCCCTTCGTCGGCTCTCCGGCATGTCCGAGGACCGTACGCCCTCTGCCGGAGCGGCGGAAACCGGGGTCCGGTCCGCCGAGCGGATCCGCACGGCGCGTCCACTCCGAGGGCGCTTGCGTGCGGCTGCAGCGAACCCGACACGGATCCGTCACCACGCTGTAAGGAGCGCGTGGTGCCATGCGGTCCCTCGCTCGCCCCGCCTTCGTCCGGTCGTCAGGGGCCGTCATGCAGGTGTAACGCGAGCGCCGACACACGGGACTGCGGGAAGGAGACAGTGATGAAGGGATGGCATGGCCTCGCGCGCGCGGTGGCCGCAGGCACCGCATTGATCGTCGCGCTCACGGGCTGCGAGGGAGACGACGGCTCCGTCGGACCCCAGGGTCCGCAGGGTCCCCAGGGCGAGCAGGGACCGGCTGCGCCCGAACCCGCCTTCGTCCTGCAGCTGCTGCACTTCGCGGACATCGACGGCAGTGGCGGGACCGCCACGGCCGTGAACTTCTCCGCCCTCGTCGACGGCTTCCGGGAGCGCTACCCCGAGAACACGCTGCTCGTGAGTTCCGGGGACAACCTCATTCCGGGGCCGGAGTTCTTCGCAGCCGGGGATCCGGCGCTCGCGGGCGTGCTCGGCGATCCGGGCAACGGTCGCGCCAACATCGCGTGGCTCAATTTCCTCGGGGTGCAGGCGTCCGCGCTCGGCAACCACGACCTCGACACGGGGGCCGGCGAGCTCGCCGGTCTCATCGACACGGACGGGCTCTGGGGTGGCGCGCGCTTCCCCTACCTCGCGGCCAACGTGGACTTCTCCGGCTCCGCGCTCGCGGGCCTCGAGGTCCCGGACGGCGAACCGGCCCGGCCCCGCTCCGTCGCCGCCAGCGCCACGGTGCTCGCCGGTGGCGAGGTGATCGGCCTCGTGGGCGCGAGCGTGCCGACGCTGCCGACCATCACGAACACCAGCGGCCTCGTGATCACGCCCACCACCTTCGACCCGGCGGTCGACACCGATCTCGACGCGCTCGCCGCTCAGATCCAGCCGGCCGTGGACGCCCTCGTGGCCGACGGGGTGGACAAGATCGTCCTGCTCGCGCACATGCAGCAGCTCGCCATCGAGCGGGCCCTCGCCGAGCGGCTGACGGACGTGGACATCATCATCGGCGGCGGTTCGAACACGATCCTCGCCGACGGCAACGACCGGCTGCGGGACGGGGACACGGCCGCGGACACCTATCCGCTCACCTTCACGTCGCCCAGGGGCGAGCCGGTCCTGGTGGTGAACACCGACGGGGACTTCAACTATCTGGGGCGCCTCGTGGTCGAGTTCGACGACGCCGGCGTGATCGACCTCGCCAGCATCGACCCCGCGATCAGCGGCGCCTACGCCTCGGACATCGTCCAGTTCCCCTTCAGCCCCCTCGACGGCGTCGAGGACGTGGTCCGCGCCGTGGAGGACGTGCTGCTCGCGAAGGACGGCAACGTCCTCGGCGTGACGGACGTCTACCTCGAGGGCCGGCGCAGCGAGGTGCGCACGGAGGAGACCAACCTCGGCAACCTGACGGCCGACGCGAACCTCTGGCTCGCACAGCAGGAAGATCCCACCGTGCAGATCTCCCTGAAGAACGGCGGCGGCATCCGTGACGACATCGGTCAGGCGCTGGTGCCCCCCGGGAGCAACGATCCGAACGACGTCCAGTTCCTGCCGCCGGATGCCAACGACGCGATCGGCAAGCCCGCGGGCGGCATCAGCCAGCTGGACCTGGAGACGGCGCTGCGCTTCAACAACGGCCTGACGCTGCTCACGGTCACGGCCGCGGAGCTCGCGGACATCATCGAGCACGCCGTCGCCGCGAGCGGAGGTGGGGCGACACCGGGCCAGTTCCCGCAGGTCGCGGGCGTCCGCTTCAGCTTCGATCCGACCCAGCCCGCCCGGAGCGGGACGGACACCAACGCCGCCGATCCCGCCATCAACGGGGACCGGCTGCGCAACCTCGCGGTGGTGGACGGCTCGGGAACGGTGGTCGACCAGGTGGTCGTCGACGGCGCGGTCGCGGGCGACCCGGCCCGGACCTTCCGCATGGTGATCCTCGACTTCATCGCGCGCTGCGTGGGCGCGGTCGGTGAGGCCTGC
>JAZBPF010000478.1:0-3449 GCA_036351515.1 Pseudomonadales bacterium
CTCGTGCACCTCATGGCCGCCGGCGGCGACTTCCCGGCCCTCGAGCGCCGCGCCGCGGAGTACCTCGTCCGCGCGGCGGATGCGGCGGGCGTCCGGCGCATCGTCTACCTCGGCGGTCTGGCACCGGAGGCGCCGCGCTCCCGGCACCTGCGCGCCCGGATCGAGACGGGGGAGATCCTGCGCCGCGCCCGGGCGACGGTCGTGGAATTGCGCGCCGGCATGATCGTCGGACCCGGCTCCGCGGCCTGGGAGGTGATGCGCGATCTCGTGAACCACCTGCCGGTCATGGTGACGCCGCGCTGGGTCCGTTCCCGCTCGACGCCGATCGCCCTGGAGGACCTGCTCGCCTACCTCGTGGACGTCGCGGAGGTGCCGCTGGAGGGTGACCGGATCCTGGAGGTGGCCGGCCCGGAGGTGTGCACCTACGAGGAGATGATGCGCACCTACGGCGCCCTGATCGGACGGCGCCCGCGGATCCTGCCCGTGCCGGTGCTCACGCCGCGGCTCTCGAGCTACTGGCTGCGCCTCGTGACCTCCGTGCCGACGAGCATCGCCGGCGCGCTCATCGAGGGCCTCGCGCACGATCTCGTGGCGGACGATCGCGAGATCCGCGCGCTGCTTCCCCGGCGGCTGTCCTCCTTCCGGGAGGCGGCCGAGGCCGCGCTCCGGGTGGATCGCGAGCACGCGGTCGCCTCCCGCTGGGTCGAGGGTTCCATCGCCTGTCGGGACTGGAATCCCGCCTACGGCTTCTACGCGAAGCGGGCCGGCCACGAGGCGTACACCCCGGCCGGTGTGGAAGCACTCTGGCGCGTGACCATGACCGTGGCGCGGAACGGCGACTACTTCTACGCGCGGCCGCTCTGGTTCCTGCGGCGCCTGATCGACTGGTTCCTCGGCGGACCGTCCCTGCGCCGTCCGCGGCGCCATCCCACGCAGCTGCGCGTGGGCGACGTCTTCGACGCCTGGCGGGTGATCGGCCTGAAGCCGCGGGAGCGGCTCACGCTGCTGCTGGAGATGCGGGCGCCGGGGAGCGGCGTGCTCGAGTTCGCGCTCGCGCCGGCGGACCGGGGCAGCCGGGTGCGCGTGACCGCCTACTGGCATCCCGCGGGGGTCTGGGGGCTCCTCTACTGGTACGCCACCTGGCCCTTCCACACCTTGCTGTTCCGCGGCATGACCGCCGCCATCGCCCGCCGCGCGGAGCGCCTCGAGGCGCGCGCGCAGGCGGCGCGCTGACGAGCCGATCCGGCCGCGCGATGCGCAGGGTCGCCCGGAAGTCGCGGCTGAAGCCTGCTCCCACAGTGAGCGTGCCGCTTGCGCCTGTGTGCGCCAGCTTCAGCGGTGATCACGGAGCAGGGCGGAGCGGTCGCGGCTGAAGCCGGCTCCCACAGTGGCCGGAGCCGCAGTGCACTGTGGGAGCCCGCTTCAGCGGCGACGACGGGGTCGAGCGGGGCGGTCGCGGCTGAAGCCTGCTCCCACAGTGGACGAGCCGCTTGCGCCTGTGAGAGCCCGCTGCAGCCGATCCGGCGTTCCGGGCGACGACCGTGCCCGCCGGTTTGTCGCGGCTGCAGCGCGCACGGGCGGTGGCCGTGCCGGTCGACGCGCCGGCCCGCCGCCGCTTCGCCCCGCGGCTGACGCCCTGCCGGCGACGCGGTAGGCTGCCCGGGGGATGGGGACGGGAGCGAAGCACATGGCGGACGACGTGGGGACGCCCGGCGCCGTGCCGGTGGCCGGCAACGGTCTCCTGGGCCGCCGGGCCCTGCTCCGGGGTGGCCTCGGCGGGGCCGCGCTGCTGGTTCCGGGGTTCACGGGTGCCGCCGAGCGGCCGCCGTGGATGCGCGCGCCGGGGACGGGCATGCGCGAGTACGGCGCGCCGTCGCCCCTCGAGGCCCACGTGCGCCGCGTCGGCATCGCGAGCCAGCCGGGCACCGACGGGAGCGGCGCCTCGCGTACGCCCCTGGAGCTGCTGGAAGGCACGCTCACGCCGAACGGCCTGCACTTCGAGCGGCACCACAGCGGCGTGCCGGCGATCGATCCCGGCGCCCACACGCTCCTCGTGCACGGCCTCGTCCGTCGCCCCCTGACCTTCGACCTCGACGCGCTCGCGCGCTATCCGCTCGAGACGCGGCTGCAGTTCCTCGAGTGCTCGGGCAACAGCGCCGTGAACATCCTCTCGCCGGTGCCGGCGGACCAGCCCTGCGGGGTGATTCACGGGCTCGTCTCCCAGAGCGAATGGGTGGGCGTGCCCCTCGGCGTGCTCCTCGAGGAGGCCGGGCTGCGCCCCGAGGCCCGCTGGATCGTCGCCGAGGGGGCGGACGCCGCGGCCATGAGCCGGAGCGTGCCCCTCGAGAAGGCCCTCGACGACGCCATCGTCGCCCTCTACCAGAACGGCGAGCGCCTGCGGCCGGAGAACGGCTATCCCATGCGCCTGTTCCTCCCCGGCTGGGAGGGGAACATGAGCGTGAAGTGGCTCCGGCGCCTGCGGGTCACGGACCGGCCGGCCATGACCAAGGACGAGACGTCGAAGTACTCGGACCTGCTGCCCGACGGCACCGCGGAGCTCTTCACCTTCCCCATGGGCGTGAAGTCCGTGATCACCCGGCCGTCCCGGGGCGTGGGCCTGCGCGAGCGCGGCGTGTACGCGATCTCGGGCCTCGCCTGGTCCGGCGCGGGCCGCGTGCGCCGGGTCGAGGTCTCCGCGGACGGGGGCGGGAGCTGGGCCGAGGCGACCCTCGAGCCCGCGGCGGCGCCGAAGGCCCTGCAGCGCTTCCGCATCGCCTGGCGCTGGGACGGCGGCCCGGCCGTGCTCCTGAGCCGGGCCACGGACGAGACCGGCGCCGTACAGCCCACGCGGACCTCGATCCTCGAGGCGCGCGGGCGCAACGCCTTCTACCACTTCAACGGCATCCAGGCCTGGCGCGTGGACGCCGACGGATCGGTGGCGAACCACTATGCGTGAACGTGCCGCTCTGCCCGCGCTCCTGCTCCTGTTCGCGCTGCCCGTCGCAGCGGCGGAACTCGGCGGCCCCTGGCGTCCGGCCCTCGGCGAGAGCGCCGATCCGGTCACGATCGCCGCACAGGACGGCACGGTGCTCCCGGACGGGGCGGATCTCCCGCCCGGCCAGGGCGACGTCGCCACGGGGCGCGCGCTCTACCTGCAGCACTGCCTCGCCTGTCACGGCCCCGAGGGTCGGGGCGGGCCGAACGGCGATCTCGCCGGCGGCCTCGGCACCCTGGCGACGGACGCCCCCGTGAAGACCGTGAACAGCTACTGGCCCCACGCCACCACGGTCTTCGACTACGTGCGCCGCGCCATGCCGTACCCCGCACCGGGCAGCCTCGCGGACGAGGAGGTCTACGCGCTGGTCGCCTACGTGCTGTCCCTGGACGGGATCGTGCCGGAGGACGCGGTGCTCGACGCCGAGCGCCTGCCCGCCGTCGCCATGCCGAAC
>JAZBPF010000479.1:0-4978 GCA_036351515.1 Pseudomonadales bacterium
CCCCTGGCCAGCCGCGGGTCCCCGCGCGGGACCGGACGGTTCAGTCGAGGCGGCCGATCCAGGTCTGCCGGGCGAAGGCGTGGAGTGTGCCCTCGGCGTCGAGGAGCGCCGTCCCGGCGAAGTACTTGCGGCCCTCCTGTTCGAGGCACCAGCCCCGGATCAGGTAGTCGCGATCGGCGGGGACCGGGCCGAGCACGCGGCCCGTCATGCGGCCGAGGAGACCGGTCTTCACGCCGTCCACCATCCACGCGAACTGGCCCGGGCAGTCGAGGGCGGTCCAGACGATCGCCTCCGGGAGGGTCCCGTCGCCGGCGGCGAGCGCCGCAGGCGGCCGCCAGGCGGCGGCGACGCCGGAGAAGCCGGGAACCGGCGCCGCGTAGACGTGAAGCCCCTCTTCCGCGGGGACGTCCGCCCCGCAGCACACGCACACGGGATGGAAGCCCGTGCCGCCCGGCACCAGGGGATTCACGCCGCGGTAGAAGGACGGCGAGGCGTCCCGTGCCGAGCGGGCCGCGTCCAGGGTCGGCGTCTCGGGCACGGTCAGGGCCAGCGTCGCGCGTCGCGCATCGACGATCAGCTGCTCGCCGCGCCGCAGGCGCAGGGCGTCCGCGCCGTCCCGTTCCACGGTCAGGGGCGCATCGAGGGGGATCGGCGCCCGGAGCGTCGCCTCGATGGCGCCGTCGGGGCCGGCGTAGGCGTGCGCGAAGAGCGCGGCGACGACGCCGCCGACGTAGCCGCCGTTCCCGGACTGCGGAGGCCCCCGGAAGCGCTCCGGGATCACGACCGTTTCCTGCATCACGCCCTCCTGCGCTGCGGCGCGCGAGTATAGGGCACGAGGCTCGGGAGAGTGGCGTTCCGGCCGGGAGCAGGGCGCCCCGGAGCGACGCCGTCTCGCGGTGCCCTGTCTCCCGGCGCAGGCGGGCGTTCCCCGACGCCTGCTCAGAGCCAGCGATTCGCCGCGCCGATGCAGAAGCCGTAGAGCGTGAACTGGGCCACGTGATAGCCGGCGTTCACCAGGAACAGGGACAGGGGCCGCTGCTCGAAGGCGTAGTTGATGGCGAAGCTGGTGGCGACCCAGCCGACCCCTGCGGCCGCGCCGGCGGCGGTCCCGAAGCCGATGTCCGCGGGGCCCAGGAAGGCTGCGAACACGCACGCGGCGATCAGGGAGGCGATTCCGGCGAGGGTGAACATGCGCGCCCGCGGCGCTGCGGCCACCGCTTCCTCCGTGAGCCCGGAAGCGGCGAGCCAGGGCCGTCCGAAGAGGACGGGTGCGTACCAGAGACCGCCCAGTGCGAATGCGGCCGCTGCGCCGATGACGGCGCCGATCCAGTTGATCTGTTCCATGGGTGCTCCTCCGACTCCCCCCGGGACTGATAACATTCAGAAGTGAATGTTTCTAGCGGGACGAGGGCGGGATGACGGACGGCCGGGATCGTGACCGGAGGGTGCGCCGCCTCGGCGTTCGTCATCCGCCGCTGCAGGCGCGGAGCGAGGAGACGCGTGACCGTCTCCTGGAGGCCGCGCTCGCGTGCTTCCTCGAGGAAGGCGTGGCCGCGTCGTCCACGGCCCGGATCGCGGAGCGGGCCGGCGTGACCCGGGGCGCCTACCTCCACCATTTCGGAAGTCGCGAGGACCTGATCGCGGCAGCGATCGGGCACCTCATGGCCGGTACCATGGGATCGATCGAGGCCACGATCCGTCGGCTCTTCACGGAGCCCCCGGCGCCGGAGCTGCTGCTGCACGTGTGGCGGGACGCCTACCCGGACGCCTACTTCGCCGGCTACGAGATGATGCTCCTCTGCCGACACGCGCCACGCTTGCGTCGCGCGTGGAAGCAGCAGTCGGATGCGCTCGCCCGGCGGCGACGGCGGGTCCTCCTGGAGCTGTTCCCGGAACCGCTCGTGGACGGGCGGGTGAATCCGTTCCTCGAGGGCTTCGCCGACTTCTTCCGGGGCATCAAGCTCATGGAGGTGGTGCGCACCGAGGCGGAGACCCGCGCCGTGATCGCTGCGATGAGCCCCGTGCTGCTCGAGGAACTCCGGGCGCTGCAGTCGCTTCGCGGTGCCACGGTCGATGCGTGAGCCGGAACCGGCCGGCCGCTCGCATCCGGCTCGCTGGGGAATGTGCCGTCGAGGTGGTTTCCGGTCCGCCCGTGGCGCCGCAGGCCGAGGGTCTCGGTCCACGCCCGGCAGCTCCTCCGGCTGCGCGTCCCTCGGCCGCGGCGTCGTGCCGGGGCCGGTCCGGCCCGGCGCGCCGTCGGAGCGGCACCGGCGTGCGCGATGCGCGCCAGAGGTCGGTACCGTGCGTCGGGGGACCTCGGCTGCGCAGGGGGCGGAAGGGAGTCGATGCCCGTGACCTCCGAGGATTCCCTGGCGGAGCTCGCCCTCCGCGTGGCCCGCCGGCTGATCGAGCGCGGGGAGACGGTCGCGCTCTGCGAGACCGCCGCGGGTGGGCTCGCCTCGGCGGCGTTGCTGGCGGTGCCCGGCACGTCCGCCTGCTTCGTGGGCAGTGCGCTCGCCTACTCCCGACACAGCCGGCGGATCCTGCTGGGCCTGGAGGCGAAGGACGTCGCGGGCCTGGAACCGCTGAGCGAGGACGTGGCCCGGGTCTTCGCGTCGCGCTGCCGGACGCGCCTCGGGGCAGCCTGGGGCCTGGCGGAGCTCGGCATCGCCGGGCCGACCCCTTCCCCCTACGGCGGTCCCGCGGGCGTCGCCGTGCTCGCCGTCGACGGCCCGGTGTCGCGCGCCCGGCGCCTCGAGACCGGGCACGCCGACCGCGCGCGGAACATGCAGGCCTTCGCCGAGGCCCTGCTCGCGCTCCTGTCGGACGCGCTGGACGAAGCGACGGCGGCCGGCTCCGCTCCCGTAGGGCCTCCCGGCGATCGCGGCACCTGAACGCCCCTGCCCGTCGTCACCGCTGCTCGCTCAGGCGAAGCGCGCCGGCGAGACCCGGGCCGGATCGAAGCCGTGTTCCTCGAGCTCGGGGGGCGGCGCACCCACACCGAGTTCCGAGGCGCACCAGCGTGCGATGCCGGCGGAGCTGTGGAAGCCCGCGCCCCCCTGTCCGGCGCACCAGTAGAAACCGGGCAGCGCGGGGTCCGGTCCGAGGACCGGCTCCCGGTCGGGGGCGAAGGTCCGAAGACCGGCCCACTTCGCCTCGAAGCGACGGATGCCCAGGTCCGCGAAGGCCTCGGCGCGTTCCACGGCGCCGGCCAGGTCGATGTCCTCCGGCCAGGCGTCCAGGGGCGGGGAGCGCGTGGCGTCGGCCGGGGAGAGCAGGAGCTGGCCGCCTTCCGGCTTGAAGTAGAAGTCCTGGGTGACGGGTTCGACCATGGGCCAGGCCGACACGTCGCGACCGCCGGGGGCGGCGACGATGGCGGCGGAGCGGCGATAGGGCACGAGGTCGACGGGAGTCGCGCCGGCGAGCCGGGCGAGGTCCGCGGCCCAGGCCCCGGCGGCGTTCACGAGCACCGGGGCGCGCGCGGTCCCGGCGCTCGTCTCCACGAGGAAGTGCCCGTCCTCGCGGCGGATGGCTGTCACCGCGGCGCCCGTGACCAGGCGCCCGCCCCCGGCGCGCAGGCGCCGGCTCCAGCCCTGGAGCATCGCGTGGGTGTCCAGGGCCACCGCGTCGGCATCGAGGACGAAGCGCCGCGCCGCCTCGGGGCGGAGCACGGGCAGGAGCGCGCGCGCCTCGGCCTCGCCGATCTCGCGCACGCCGGGGCACCGCGGCGCCCACTGCGCGAGGAAGCGCTCGATCTCCGCGTCGTCCTCCGCCCGGGCCAGGACCAGGAAGCCGCGCGGGGCGGTCAGCGGGCCTTCGGAGAAGTCCGGCGGCGGAGCCGCGAGGAAGGGGGTCGTGGCGCGGGTGAAGGCGAAGATCGTGTCCGTGCTGCCGGGCTCCACGCACACGGCCGCGGATCGGCCGGAGGCGTGGTAGGCGGGATGATCCTCGCGCTCCAGCACCAGGACCCGGGCGCCCGCGGCGAGCTCGCCGGCGAGGGAGATGCCGGCCACGCCGCCCCCGACCACGACCACGTCGTGCGTTCCGAGATCCTCCATGCCGTCCTTCCTCTCCGTTCGGGGCCTGCCCTGGGCGGCGCCATGCTAGCCGGCGCCGCGTGCCGATTCACGGCGGCGGTCGCGGAGCGGCCGGGAGCGCCCACGTCGTGCTCGGCGCTGCCTTCCGCTCGCCGTCGGGCCCGGGGCCCCTGCGCGTCCGCTTCGTTCCGCGGCGGGTGTCCGGGAGCTTCGTGCACCGACTGCACCGATCGTTGAGCCGTTCGGGCCGGCCGGTTCCCCGCCGACGCCGCGAGGGCGCGGTGCCGCCCTGCGTGCCGGCTCCGCTATGATCCGGCGATGCAGACCCATCCGCACCACGAGCGCCCCTGCGGCTGGAACGCCCTGCTGCCCGCGCGCGCGCCCCGGCCGCATGCGGAGGGCACGATCCGCTGCGCCTACGCCGTGGTCGGCGCCGGGTTCACGGGTCTCGCCGCCGCGCGCCGCTGGGCGCTCGCCCGCCCCGGGGACGACGTGCGGGTGCTCGATGCGGACCTCGTCGGCGAGGGCAGCCCGGGGCGCAACTCCGGCTTCATGCTCGAGATCGCCCTCGCCGAGGACGCCGATGCCGGCAGCCTCGCGCGCATGGAGGAGGTGAACGCCCTCTCCCGCAGCGCCATGGCGGGGCTCGCCGGCCTCGTCGCGCAGTACGGCATCGCCTGTGGTCTCGCCCACCGCGGGACCTACCGCGCCGCGGCGAGCCCGCGCGGGGCGCGCGCCATCGAGGCCTACCGGCGCTTCCTCGAGGGCGCGGGGCTGCGCCACGAACGGCTGGACGCCGACGCCCTCTCCGACCGCCTCGGTACGCGCCACTACCGGGTGGGGCTCCACTCTCCCGATTGCTGGCTCGTGCAGCCGGCGGCCCTGATCCGCGGTCTCGCGGACGCGCTGCCGGAGAACGTCCGGCTTCACGAACGTTCCGC
>JAZBPF010000480.1:0-6471 GCA_036351515.1 Pseudomonadales bacterium
CAAGCCCTCTTCCGTCTACCTCTCGAACACGAACCACGAGGAGGACCAGCCCTGCCACCTGGTGCTCTCGGACCCGTCGATCCCCATCGGCGAGAACCTGCCGAAGTACGACGAGCCCGCGCAGCGCTACTGCCCCGTGGGCGTCTACGAGGTGGTCGAGGAAGCGGACGGTCCGCGCTTCGTGATCAACGCGCAGAACTGCATCCACTGCAAGACCTGCGACATCAAGGACCCGGCGCAGAACATCACCTGGGTGGTGCCCGAGGGCGGCGGCGGCCCGAACTACCCGAACATGTGATCCCGCTGCCGCAGTCGCGGCCGAAGCCTGCTCCCACAAAGGGGTGTCGCCCCCCCGTCGTGGGAGCCAGCTTCAGCTGCGACGGCACCCCTCCGACCGAGAAGCTGCGGTCCAGGGAGCCCGGCAAGCCCGGAGGACAGGGTGGGAAGCGAACGCAGTGCGCGATCCCTTGTGACCGTACGTACCCGACTGCGCCCACCGAACGCCGCGCGAGTCGCGGCTGAAGCCTGCTCCCACAGAGGCTGTCGACACCCCCTTGTGGGAGCCAGCGTCAGCTGCGACGGCACCCATCCGACCGAGAAGCTGCGGTCCAGGAAGCCCGGCAAGCCCGAAGGACAAGGTGGGAAGCGCACGCAGTGCGCGATCTCGCGGCACCATACCCACCCGACTACGTGCACCGACCGCCGTGCAAGTCGCGGCAGAAGCCGGCTCCCACATAGGACGTCGACACCCCCGTCGTGGGAGCCAGCTTCAGCCGCACCGGCGGACCGGGCGACGGGCCTCCGACCGACACGCAGCCCTCCGGACCGTCTCGCGAGCGCGGACCTCAGTGTGGGAAGCGCACGCAGTGCGCGATCTCGTCACCGTACGCACCCGACCACGGGCACCGACCGCCGCGGCGGTCGCGGCTGAAGCCCGCTCCCACAGAGGACGTCGACACCCCCGTTGTGGGAGCCAGCTTCAGCCGCACCGGCGGACCGGGCGACGGGTCTCCGACCGACACACTGCCCGCCGGGCCGTCTCGCGAGCGCGGACCTCACCCTGGGAAGCGCACGCAGTGCGCGATCTCTCGTCGCCGTACGCACCCGACCACGTGCACCGACCGCCGCGCAGGTCGCGGCTGAAGCCTGCTCCCACAGAGGATCTCGATAGCCCCGGACGTTGACGTTGCAGCGGCCGGCGGCAGGGATTCGCCGGGACTCAGATCCGTCCGAGCTCGAACGATTCCCCCGCGCTGCGCACGATCAGCGATCGGGGATCGCCCGGGGCGGGCTGCGCGAGATCCACGAGGCGGTAGAAGACGCTCCGCGTGAGCCGGGCCCAGAGCCCGTCGCGCACGAGCACGTAGGGCGCCGGCTCGCCGTCCACCTCGTCCACCTGCAGGGGATGCTCCGCGTCGACGAGCACGTGCTCGCCGACGTTGGTCGTGAACAGCAGCCGCTGCGCGTCGCCCTCGCCGGACCGCTCGAGGCTGACGGCGAGGAAGGGGGCGTCCTCCACCTCGAGCTCGAGCTTCTCCACGGGAGTCACGAGGCAGAAGCGGTCGCCCTCCCGGCGGAGGATCGTCGAGAAGAGGCGCACCATGGCCTCGCGGCGGATCGGCTCGCCCTCGTGGTACCAGGTGCCGTCGCGGGCGATGCGCATGTCGATGCGCGCCTCGCGCTCCGGCTGCCACTGGTCCACGGGCGGCAGGCGCCGCTCGCGCTGCTCGGCGAGCAACTGCTCGAAGAGGGTCTCGGGATCCTGGCTCATTCCATGCGCTCCCCGGCGTCGGGGCCCGTGCGTGCCGGCGGTGCCGAGCGTCCCTGTGCCGTGCTCGATGGCCGCGCGCGGCACGATCGACGCGCGCGGACGACGGCCTCCGGGACGCTCAGCCGCCGATGAGTTTCATGACCGTGGCGCCGCCGGTGAAGGCGACGTCCTGCTTGTCGGCGAGGGCATCGCGGAGCGCATCGCGCAGGCCGGCGAGGGCCTCCTCGCGCGGCAACGCGAGCAGCTCGACGATGCGATGGCGCGAAGTGGACGACAGGCAGCCGTGCAGGTAGCCGTCCGCCGACAGGCGCAGGCGCGTGCAGCTAGAGCAGAAGGGCTCGGACTCGTTCGGGATCACGCCGAAGCAGCCGCGGCCGGGAATCTCGAAGCGGACCGCCGTCGAGTCCCACTCCGCCTCCGTGCGCACGTACTCGTAGCGCCGGCCGACGAGGTCGAGCAGGTCCTGCATGCCGAGGAAATCGCGCTCGAAGGCGGAGCTGTGGGCGAGGTGGCCCATGCGCATGAGCTCGATGTAGCGCAGCTCGATGCCCCGGTCGAGGGCGTAGTCGAGCATCGGCAGCACCTGGTCGGCGTTGCCCGTGCGCAGGGGCACCATGTTCAGCTTCACGCGGATGCCTGCGTCCAGACACCGGTCGATTCCGTCGAGCACGGCGTCGAGGTCGCCGCCGCGGGCGAGCTGACGGAAGCGCGAGGCGTCGAGCGTGTCGAGGGAGACGTTGATGCGCCGCAGTCCGGCCTCGGCGAGCAGCGGCACCTTCGGCGCCAGCAGCTGGCCGTTGGTGGTGACGCTGACGTCGTCGAGGGGCAGCTGCAGCACCGCGGGCAGGAAGGCGTCGAACTTCGGGGTGACCAGCGGCTCGCCGCCGGTGATCCGCAGCTTCTCGATGCCCGCGGCCTCGATGAGGAGCCCCACCGCGTGCACGAGCTCGTCAGCGTCGAGCTCCTCCCGCGCCCGCAGCAGCCGCTTGCCGTCCGGGACGCAGTAGGTGCACGCGTAGTTGCACGCGGCCGTGAGGCTCACCCGCAGATTGCGGAAGCGACGGCCGATGCGGTCGACGATCATGCGCACGGACTCCTGCCCCGGGAATCGCCGGAGTATGCCACGGGGCCCCGCGGCATCGCGAAGGGAGGAGCGGGCGGAAGCGAGGCGACGACCGCCGTCGCGCCACGCCGCTCGGGCCCGCCGGACGAGACGTCCGGGCCGGACCGCGCGCGTGCCCGACCACGAGCGATCGCTCGCCGAACGCGTCCCGACCTGGTCAGGCGATCCAGGGAGCCTCCTGCCGGGCGGTCGTCCCCGGGATCGCGCTCAGGGCGAGACTTCCCGCGCCCGGGCCTCGAGCGCCTCGGTCAGGGACCGCACGGTCCCGTGCTTCCAGAAGAAACGGTTCGAGCCCTTCACGAGCAGCACGTCGCCGGGCGCCACCCGCGCGAGCACGGCATCGAGCTCCAGCGCGTCGCAATCCGGCCACCAGCCCGCGCGCCGGTCCGACGGCAGGGCGTCGTGGAGCCGACCCATGAGCGGCCCCACGCAGAAGACGCCGTCGAGGCCCGTGCACGCCTCGGCGAGCCCCGCGTGGAGCACCGCTTCCTCCGGTCCGAGCTCGAGCATGTCGGCGAGCAGCGCCCAGCGCCCGGCACCGGGGCGCTCGAAGAGCCCCGCGATCGCCTGGCGCACGCTCTCGGGATTGGCGTTGTAGCTGTCGTCCACGACCGTGACGCCGCCCGCCTCGAACTGCCCGCCCCGCCCGGGAGGCGGCGCCAGGGCCTCGATGGCCGCAATCGCCGGCGCGGGATCGAGGCCCGCGGCGAACAGGCAGGCGAGCACGCCGCACGCCGTCATGCGCCGATGCGGCCCGTCGGCCAGGTGTCCCGCCGTGAGCGTCCGGCTGTCGGGCAGGCGCAGTTCCACGGAGGGGCGCGCGTTCGGGTAGCCCTCGTCCAGGAGCCGGACGTCCGCCGCCTCGGAGCGGCCGAAGGTGACGCGCCGGAGTCCCCGCGGCAGGTCGTGCACGTCCACCTCGTCGTGCACCACGAGCACGCCCTCCGGCCCGAGTCCCGCGGTGATCGAGAGCTTCTCCCGCCGGATCGCCTCGAGGCTGCCGAGCCCCTCGAGGTGCACGCCCATGACGTTCAGCACCGCCACCACGTCCGGCCGCACGAGGCGCGAGAGGGGCGCGATCTCCCCGGGGGAATTCATGCCGAGCTCGAAGACCGCGGCCCGCGCGTCGCGCGGCATGCGACCGAGGGAAAGGGGCACGCCGAGGTGGTTGTTCAGGCTCCCGGCGGAGGCGTGCACGGATCCGCACAGGGCCTCGAGCGCCGCCGCGAGCATGCCCTTCGCCGTGGTCTTTCCCGCCGAACCGGTCAGGGCGAACACGGGCGCCGCGAAGCGCTCGCGCGCGGCGGCGCCCAGCCGCCAGAGTGCGTCGAAGGGGTCGTCCACGCGCAGCTCCGCGAGCGCCGCGCCCGTGGGCCGGGACACCACCGCGGCCGGGGCCCCGGCCGCCGCGGCGGCGACCACGAAGTCGTGGCCGTCGCGCCCGCTCCCCGCCGCCCCACGGTAGCGCGGATCCGGCCCCCCGGAGAGGGCGAAGAACAGGTCCCCCGGCGCCAGCGAACGGGAGTCGAGGGACACTCCCGTGACGTCCGGGCCCGTCTCCGGACCGTCCGCGGCGAGCGCCGCGCGCAGCTCGTCCCAGCGCCAGAGCGCTGCGCCGCTCACGACGCGTCCTCCGCGGCCCGTTCCCGGAGCAGGAACTTCTGGATCTTGCCCGTGGAGGTCTTCGGCAGCTCCCCGAAGACGAAGCGCGAGGGCACCTTGAAGTGCGCCATGTGCTCCCGGCACCAGGCGATCAGGCTCCCCTCGGTCTCCTCGGCGCCGTGGGCCAGGGTCACGAAGGCACAGGGCGTCTCGCCCCACTTCTCGTGGGCCATGGCCACGACCGCCGCCTCGCGGATCGACGGATGCGTGTAGAGCACGTCCTCCACCTCGATGCTGGAGATGTTCTCGCCGCCGGAGATGATGATGTCCTTCGACCGGTCCCGCAGCTGGATGTACCCGTCCGGATGCCACACGGCCAGGTCCCCCGAGTGGAACCAGCCGCCCGCGAAGGCCTTCGCCGTGCTCGCGGGGTTCTTCAGATACCCCTTCATGACGTTGTTGCCGCGCATGAAGACCTCGCCCATGGTGCTGCCGTCCCGTGGCACCGGCTCCAGGGTCTCGGGATCCGCCACCATGAGCCCCTCGAGCATGTGCCCGCGCACGCCCTGGCGCGCCTTCCAGCGGGCCCGCGCGTCCGCTTCCGCCGGTTCCGCCCCGGGCTGGGGCGCCGCGAGGGTGCAGGGCCCGTAGGTCTCCGTCAGTCCGTAGACGTGCGTGACGTCGAAGCCCAGCGCCTCCGCGCCCTGGAGCACGGCCGCCGGCGGCGGCGCTCCCGCGGTCATCACCTTCACGCTCCGCGGCAGCGGTCGGCGGACGGCTTCGGGCGCGTTCAGCAGCGTGTTCAGGACGATGGGCGCCCCGCAGAAGTGGGTCACGCCCTCCTCCGCCAGGGCCCGGAACACCGGTTCCTCGCGCACCGCCCGCAGGCACACGGAGGTGCCGGCCACCGCCGCCAGGGTCCAGGGGAAGCACCAGCCGTTGCAGTGGAACATGGGCAGCGTCCAGAGATAGACCGGATGCTGACCGAGCTCCCAGGAGAGCGCGTTGGAGACCGTGTTCAGGTAGGCGCCCCGGTGGTGGTAGACGACGCCCTTCGGATCGCCCGTGGTCCCGGACGTGTAGTTGAGGCTGATCGCGTCCCACTCGTCGTCCGGGAGGGCCCAGGGGTGTGGCTCCGCGCCTGCCAGCAGTGCCTCGTAGTCCAGGATCGATTCCGGCAGGCCCTCGGGCTCGGGCACCGCCTCGTCGCGAACGAGCACCACGACGGGCCGTGCGCGGCTCGTGGCGAGGGCGTCCCGGGCGATCGGCCAGAGCTCCGCGTCCACGACCAGTACCTTCGCTTCCCCGTGCTCGAGGATGAAGGCCACGGACGGCGCGTCCAGGCGGGTGTTGATCGCGTTGAGCACCGCGCCGGCGAGGGGGATGCCGAAGTGCGCCTCGAACATCGCCGGCGTGTTCGGGCACAGCACCGCCACCGTGTCGCCCCGGCCGATGCCCCGCGCCGCGAGGGCCCCGGCGAGGCGACGGCTGCGCTCCGCGGTCTCCGCCCAGGTGAAGCGCCGTTCGCCGTGGACCACCGCGAGCCGGTCCGGATAGACGTCTGCGGTGCGCGCGAGGAACGACAGCGGCGAGAGAGCGACGTGGTTGGCGGGGTCCTGCGCCAGGTCTCGGTCGTAGATCGTGCTCATGGGGCCTCCTCCTCCCGGAGCGGCCATTGTGCCCGCGCCGCCGTTGCGGACAACATGCACGGCGGACCCGGAGCCGCGGGTCCTGCCTTCTCGCCGCGGAGTGCCCCCATGACCGTCGCCTACTGGTGCGTCCTCGTCGCCGCCCTGCTCCCCTACGTGTTCGCCGGCATCGCCAAGAGCGCCGGCGGGTACGACAACCGCGATCCGCGCGCCTGGCTCGCGCAACGCGAGGGGCTCCACGCCCGGGCCCACGCCGCCCAGCTGAACGGCTACGAGACCTTCCCGGCCTTCGCCGCCGCGGTGATCGTGGCCCACGTCACGGGAGG
>JAZBPF010000481.1:0-7472 GCA_036351515.1 Pseudomonadales bacterium
CACGGCATCGTCCCGGAAACGCCCGTGGACAACGTCAAGCGCCTGGTCGAACTGGTGCAGACGCACCGGGCGGGCTGAGGCCTGCCCGATCGCGTCAGCGCTCGAGCGCGACGCCGACGCCGCCCGCCGCGGCCAGGGCAACCCCCATCCCGACCAGGGTCCAGACCTCGGAGTCCGGACGCAGGCCCAGGCGCTGGTTTCCCGGGATGCCTGCGCACCAGACCGCCGTTCCCAGCACGACTCCGCAGGCGAGCGCGAGAAGGTCTTCGCCCGGTCGACCCATTTCCCCGGCGAGCAGTACGGCAGGCGCGGAGACCAGCGCGCCCACGGCCTGAGCCAGCAGGAGCGGTGCGCGGCGGTGCCGCAGCGCCAGGCGCAGGCAGCCGTAGGCGACGACCAGCCCGGGAGGCAGGAAGAGGAGCGACGCGGCCCCGGCGGCTGGATCGACGAGCCAGAGCGTGTTCGCCAGGATCAGGGGCACGAGCCAGAAGGCGAGCGAGAGCCGGATCACGTTCGCCGATCGACTTCGACGGGGCCCGGCTCACGCATCGACGCCCAGCGCCTCGGCGAGCGTGTCGAGGCGCACGGCGTGGCGGGCGAGGCCCTTCCACGGATCCCCCTTCCGCGTCAGACGCTCGCGTACCGACGCGTGGTCCCAGCGGCGGGCGTGCAGCGCCGGATCGTCCAGTTCCTCGCGCGTGATCGGGGTCGCCACCGGAGCCCCGGGCTTCGCACGCAGCGAGTAGGGCGCGACGCCGGTCTGCCCGAGGGCGACGCGCATCACGTCGAGGTAGAGCCGTTCGCCGCGCTTCGCCTTGCGGGCCGCGACCGTGAGCCGATCCGGATGGGCTTCCGTGAGGCGCTCCGCGAAGGCGCGCGCGACGGCGCGCACGCGGTCGTGGTCGTGCTCCGGCCGGACGGGGATCGTCACGTGCAGGCCGCGGGAGCCCGTGGTCATGAGTCCCGCGTGCACGCCCGCCCGCTCCAGGGGCGCCAGGACGAGGCGGGCGGCCTCGCGGACGGCCTCGAAGTCGTCGCCCGGGGGATCGAGGTCGAACACGATCCGGTCGCAGCGGTCCAGGCGCGGGGCGCGGGCGAGGCCGCAGTGGAACTCCACGGCGTTCTGGTTCACGAGGAAGGCGAGTTCCGCGCGGCTCCCGCAGAGCAGGCGATCGATGGTTCCGCCCCCCTCGGCCCGGGCCCGCCGCGCGGTCCGGAGCCAGTCCGGGAAGCCCTCGTCGGGCTGCTGCCGGTGGAAGCCCTCGCCCTCGATGCCGTCCGGGAAGCAGCGCAGCGTGAGCGGACGGTCGCGGACGGCGCGGAGGAAGGGCTCGGCCACGGCCTCGTAGTAGTCGACCAGGTCGGCCTTCGTGAGCCCCGTGTCCGGGAACAGCACCCGGTCCGGATGGGTCACTTCGACCGTGCGCCGGCCGAAGCGTCGCTTCACCGTCCCGTCTCCCGGGCGAGGCCGGCGAGCGTGCGCCCGCTCGCCACGGAGCGCGGCTGCGTGGAGACGGGATTGCGCCGCGCGTCGGCGGCGTCGTCGCGCATCTTGATGAGCAGCCACTGCTCCTGGCGGCCGCGCCGGAAGCGCTTCAGGGCCCAGCCGCCCGTGAGCTTCTCCCCGTGGAGTTCCACCTCCAGCAGGCCCTCCTTCAGGCTCCGCTCCATGGAGCGGGACCGGCGGCCCTTGCGGGCGCGCAGGTTGCGGTAGGTCCCCTGGTCCCACAGCAGCACGGTGCCGCCACCGTATTCGTCCTCGGGGATCACGCCCTCGAAGTCGGCGTAGGCGAGCGGATGGTCCTCCGTGCGCACGGCCAGGCGCTTCACGCGGGGATCGGGCCGCGGCCCCTTGGGGACGGCCCAGCTCACGAGGACACCGTCGATCTCCAGGCGGAAGTCGTAGTGGAGCGTCGAGGCGTCGTGCTTCTGGATCACGAAGCGCCGTCCGCCGCGCGAGCGTCTCCGCCCCCGGCCGGCGGGTTCCGGCGTCCGGTCGGGGTCGCGGCGCGCGCGGTAGCGGGCGAGGCGATCGTTCATGGCGGGAGCATCGCACGCTCCGCGTCGGGGGGACGACTCGCCGGCGGTCCGTCGCCGTGCAGCAGGGGGCCGGCGGCACCGCTTCGGGGCGCGCGCGCGAAGGGCGCGAGCCGGACGACGGGGCCCGGCGCGCTGGCCCGCTTCCTGCTGTAGCAGCCCTGCGACACGCCACGCTCCCGGCCGGGATCCCCGCAGCGCGGGAGCGGGCGATGTCGCACAAGGCTCGCGGCGCCATCGGAATCCGTGCTCTCGGCGGCTATGATGGTCCCCTCCTCCACCGACGGCTCCGACTCTCCGCGTCCCATGTCCGATCCGACGCCCTCGCCGCTCTTCCCGGACCTCACCCGCGTCCTCGACGCGGCGCCCCGGGACCCCAGCGGGGTGGCCTTCTTCGATCTGGACCGGACCCTCGTGGACGGCTACAGCATCGTCGCCTTCCTCCAGGAGGCCCTGCGCGCGGGCCTCGTCGCGCCGGGACGCATCCTCGAGCAGGCGCGCGCCGTGCTCGAGGAGGGCCGCGGCGGGCTGGGTCCCCTCATCGAGCGCTTCGTGGGCACGCTCCGCGGCGAGCGGGACGCGACGCTCGAGGCGCTCGGCGAGCGTGCGTTCCGGCGCCAGGTCGCCGGCCGGATCCACCCCGAGGCCCGGGCGCTGATCCGCGCCCATCGCGAACGCGGCCACCGGGTCGTGATCCTGTCCTCCGCCACCCGCTATCAGGTGGAGCCCGTGGCCCGCGCGCTCGGGATTCCGCTCCGGGACGTGCTCTGCACCCGGCTCGTGGTGGACGACGCGGGCCGCCTCACGGGTCGCTGGAAGCTCCCGGGCTGCTGGAACGAGGGCAAGCGCCTGCACGCCCGCGCCTGGCTCCGGCGCAACGGCGGCAGCTTCGAGAACGCCTGGTTCTACACCGACAGCCACGAGGACGTGGCGCTCCTCGAGCGGGTCGGCCACCCGGTGGTCGTGAATCCCGACGGCGCCCTCGGGCGCCGCGCGGCGGCCGAGGACTGGCCCGTGCTCCGCTTCCGGCGTCGGCGCCCGGGCGTCGAGTCCGTCGTGCGCACGGGGCTCACGCTCTCGAGCGTCTACGGCTCCCTCGCCGCCGGCGCGGCGACGCTCGCCCTCGGCGGCCGCTGGCGCGACGCCGTGGACGTCTCCCTCTCGACCTTCGGCCATCTCGGCCTCGCCTTCGGGGGCGTCCGCCTGCGGGTCACCGGCGAGCATCACCTCCTCGGCGCCCGGCCGGCGGTGGTCGTCTTCAACCACCAGAGCGCGCTCGACGGCCTCATCATGGCGCGCCTGCTGCGGGGAGAGTTCTCCGGGGTGTGCAAGCGCGAGCTCGCCTGGAACCCGGTCTTCGGGCCGGCGCTCCGCGCGGCGGGCATGATCTTCGTGGACCGGGACTCCGCCCGCGGCGGCGCGCGCGCCCTCGGCCCGGCCCTCGAGGCCCTGCGCGGTGGCCGCAGCCTCGCGATCGCCCCGGAGGGCACCCGCAGCGTGTCCACCCGCCCCGGTCCCTTCCATCGGGGCGCCTTCTACCTGGCGCGCCGCGCCCGGGTCCCGATCGTGCCCGTGGTGATCCACAACTCCGCGGACGTCCTGCCCCGGGGCGGGCTGCTCCTGCGCGGCGACGTGCCCGTGCAGGTCACGGTGCTGCCGCCGCTGCAGGCCGCGCACTGGCACGCCGGCGACCTCGCCCGGCACGCGGACGCGCTGCACCATCGCTACCTGCGGCTCCTCGGCTTCGAGGCGCTCGGCTCCGATGGGGACGACGCGGCGGCGGACGGCACGCCCGCCGCGCAGGAAGAGGTCTACGACTGGCCCGAGGCCATGCCCATCGCCGTCTGAAGGCCCCCGTCCGCGAGCAGCCACAGCCCGTTGGCGAGGCCGTGCGCGGCGATCGGCGCCGCGAGCCCCCCGGTCCGCTCCCGCAGGACCCCGAAGACCACCCCCGGTGCGAATACGGCCGCCGCGTGCGCGAGCCCGTGCGCCGGGGCGTGGGCAGCCGCGAAGGCGAGCGCCGTGAGCACCACGGCCCCGGAGACGCCGCAGCGGCGCACCGCGAGGGCAGGCCGGCGAGCGAGGGCGCCCTGCAGCGCCCCGCGGAACAGGCACTCCTCCGCGAGGGGCCAGCACAGCAGGGTCGCGAGGAGCGAGGCGAGTTCCGGAGACAGGGTCCCGGCCGCGGGACCGGTGAGGGCGAGGGTCGCGAGGAGGGCGCCGGCGAGCAGGGGCGAGGCCTCCCCGGCGCGCACGCCTGCCCCGCTCATGCTGCGGGCCGGCGGCGCAGCTGCCAGGCGAGGGCGATCGCGAGCAGCAGCGGCAGCGTCGGGTCGTCGTGCGCCGTGCCCACCGAGCAGCCGCCGCCCCCCGCTGCCGGGGCGGAGGCCGGATCCCGGGCCGCGGAGCCCGCCCCGTCGTCGACCGGGAGCGGGGTCGCCGCCGGGGGCGGTGCCGTTGCCGGCGCGACCGCGGACGGCGGCGTCCGGAAGGCCGCGAGCTGGGGCGCCGTGGCGAGCACGGTGCGGACGGCGTGGGCGCCCGCCACCGGGTCGTCCCCGGGCACGCCGCAGGGCTCGCCGAAGCAGGCGCGCCGGGTCGGGTCGGAGAGCTGGGGCAGGCGCGGTGCGCCGAAGCTGTCGGCGGGGGCCATGACGGTGGTGAAGCGGCCGTCGACGCCGTGGCCGGCGGCCCAGGGCTCCGTGCCGCCGTCCGGATCTTCCCGCCGCGAGTGCACGAGGCCGAGGAGGTGGCCGAGCTCGTGCACGAGCGTGTAGGCCCCGCAGTCCAGCGCCACCACCGCGTAGCCGTGGTCCCGGTCCCGGGCGTCGAGCACCCCCGGCGTGCGCGTGCCGCCGAGCCAGGTCACGCCGCAGTAGCCGTCACCGGCGTAGGTGGTGAACAGGACGACCACGTCCGCGGCGACCGCGTCCCGTCGGGCCCGCACGGCGACGGCGGCGGGATCGTCGCCGAGGGTCAGCGCCTCCAGCGTCGCCGGAGTGTCCTCCCCGGGCCCGAGCGCCGTCGCCTCGACGGCCACGAGGCGGAGCGCGAGGGGCACGCCGCTGCGCGCGAAGACGTCGTCGGCGACCGCCGCGACGTGTTCGATGCGCGAGGCCGGCGCGCCGGCGTAGTGGTCGGCCGCGGCGTCGGTGTAGACGGCGAGGACGTCGAGGGGCTCCGGCGCGGACGCGCCGGCCCGCAGGCTCGTGAGGAGCAGCGTCGCCAGGAGCAGGGCCTTCGCGCGATCGGGCATGGGTCCTCCTCGAGACGGCGGAGGGGACCTGCCCCGCTCCGCCCCATCGGGGCCCCGGGCCCGCTCAGGGCACGGCCGGAACCCGCCAGTCCTGCTCGAAGCCGCGGCGTTCGAGTTCCGCCGCGGCCACCACGCGCGCGGTCCCGCCCCGGACGGTCAGCTCCCAGCTGCCCTCGGGCGTGGCCAGGGTGCCGAAGCTCCAGCCGTCCGCGACCGTGAACAGACCGGGCCAGCTGCGCCCGTCCCACCGCACCGCCCCGGCGAGGCGCCGGGCGCCGCCCGGGGAGACGGTCACGGTCTCCACGGTGAAGGCGTAGCGGCCGCCGAACTGCGGGAAGGCGAGCGCGATCCGGTCTCCCGGGGCCGCCCCCGCCAGGGCCGCGCCGTCGAAGGCGAAGTCCCGGGCCGAAGGCAGATCCGCCGCGGCCGGCGGCAGGGCCGGAGACCGCAGGGCGGCGTGGGGTTCGGCGCTCGAACCGCTCGAAACGATGATCGGCTCGGAGCGGGCGAACTTGAGGGACCCGGGCTCCCGCGACGGCGTCGTGTCCTCGTCGACCGATGCGGCCCGGGGAACGGGTGGGCGCTCCGGCGGCAGGCGCCAGCACAGGAGGGCGACGGTCGCGAGGACCACGGCGAGCAGTTCGCGCACGAAGGTGTCCGGCGGAGCGGGGTCTTCCGGGGATCGGCCGGAGGGCGCGGTTCTTGACGGGCCTGCGGGCGGACCCTTCACCGCGAGCGCACCGGGCGGCGCGCTCGCGGCGAGGCGGGGAGGGAGGCCGGGCGCGGGGCCCGGCCGCGCGATCAGAGGTACTTGTCGGTGACCGCACCCTCGGAGGCGGTGGCGGCCAGCTTCGCGAACTTCGCGAGGATGCCCCGGTCCGCGTAGGGCGCGGGCTGCTGCCAGGCGGCCTTGCGCCGCGCCAGTTCGGCGTCGTCCACGTGCAGGGTGATCTCCCGGCTCTCCGCGTCCACGGTGATCCGGTCCCCGTCCTCCACGAGGGCGATGGGGCCGCCGTCGAAGGCCTCGGGGGTCACGTGGCCGATGACGAAGCCGTGGGAGCCGCCGGAGAAGCGCCCGTCGGTGATGAGCGCCACGTCCGTGGACAGGCCGCGGCCGTTGATGGCGCTCGTCGGCGAGAGCATCTCGCGCATGCCCGGTCCGCCCCGGGGCCCCTCGTAGCGCACCACGACCACGTCGCCCTTCGTCACCCGGCCCGCGAGGATCGCCTCGAGGGCCGCCTCCTCGCCGTGGAAGCAGCGCGCGGTGCCCGTGAAGTGCAGGCCCTCGTGGCCGGTGATCTTGGCGACCGCGCCCTCGGGGGCGAGGTTGCCGTGGAGGATCACGAGGTGGCTGTCCTTCTTGATCGGGTCGGAGAGCGGGCGGATCACGCGCTGTCCTTCCGGGTACGGCTTCACGTCCGCGAGGTTCTCGGCGAGCGTGCGCCCGGTGACCGTCAGGCAGTCGCCGTGGAGCAGGCCCTCGGCGAGGAGCAGCTTCATGAGGGGCTGGATGCCGCCGATGGCGATGAGCTCGCTCATGGCGTAGTGGCCGGCCGGGCGCATGTCGGCGAGGACCGGCACGCGTGCGCCGATGCGCGTGAAGTCGTCGAGCGTGAGCGGGATCCGCGCCGCGTGGGCGATCGCGAGCAGGTGCAGCACGGCGTTCGTGGAGCCCTCGAGGGCGATGGTGATGGTGATCGCGTTCTCCAGGGCCTCGCGGCAGAGGATGTCCGAGGGCTTGATGCCCCGGGCCACGAGTTCGACGACGGCGGCGCCGGCGGCGCGCGCGTCCGCGACCTTGCTCGAGGAAACGGCTTCCTGGGCCGAGGAGTTCGGCAGCGACAGCCCCATGGCCTCGATGGACGAGGCCATGGTGTTGGCCGTGTACATGCCGCCGCAGGAGCCGGGCCCCGGGATCGCCGTGGCCTCGATCTCCTTGAGCTCGATGTCCGAGAGCCTGCCGGCGGCGTGCTGACCCACCGCCTCGAACACGGAGACGACGTCGCGCCGCTCCTTGCCGGGCTGGATCGTGCCGCCGTAGACGAACACGCTCGGCCGGTCCAGGCGCGCCATGGCGATGGCGCAGCCCGGCATGTTCTTGTCGCAGCCGCCGAAGGCCACGAAGCCGTCGAAGCCCTGGGCGCCCACGACCGTCTCGATGGAATCGGCGATCACCTCC
>JAZBPF010000482.1:0-10384 GCA_036351515.1 Pseudomonadales bacterium
CGCGCGAGGGCGGAGAAGCCGAGGGAGACCGCGAGGATCACCCCGGACCAGGCCAGGAGCACGAGGTAGCGCCCCCACCAGCTCCGGGCGAGGCCGGCGGCGCTGAAGGCGGGCACCGCCGCCCGCCGCGGACCGAAGCTCGCGCACCAGCCCACGATCCACGTCGCCGCGAAGCCGGCGACGTTCCACCAGAGCCAGGACACGTCGGGTCGGGCGAGCCAGAGCCAGAGGTCGAGGCCGAAGCCTGCGGCCAGGCCCGTGAGCACGCCGCGCTGGTTCGTGCGCCGCGTGAGCAGCCCGAGGAGGAACACGGCGAGCAGGGGGCCGTTGATCAGCGAGCCGATCTTGTTGATGGCCACGAGCACCGAATCGGCGATGTCGTCCACGACGAAGGCCATGGCCACGGTCACCGAGCCCCAGAGCACGGTGAGGGCCTTCGCGGCCAGGAACTCCGTCCGCTCCGGGAGCGGCGTGCGCCGGAAGCGCCGCACCAGGTCCTCCATGGTGGTCGCGGAGAGGGCGTTCAGCACCGAGTCGAGGGACGACATGGCGGCGGCGAAGAGGCCGACCATGACCAGCCCCACGAGCCCCGGCGGGAACTGCTCGAAGACGAACTGGGGCATGGCGAGATTGAAGTTCGGCACGCTCGCGCCGTCCCCGGTCACCCGCGCCGGCAGGCGCTCGAGGAACGCCGGATCCGCGGCCGCGTAGGCGGCGAGGCAGAGCCCGAGCAGGCAGTAGGAGAGCACGAGGGGGAAGCGGAGCAGACCGTTCAGGAGCAGGGCCCGGTTGCCGTCGGCCACGTCCCGGGAGGACAGGAGCCGCTGCGTCTGGCTCTGATCGCAGCCGTAGTAGCTCACGTAGAGGAACAGGCCGCCGAGGAGCATGGGCCAGAAGGCGTAGTCCCGTCCGTCCCCGAGGCCCGTGGCCGCGAAGTCCACGGCGTCGAGGCGCGCGGGGGGCACGGCCGCGAGCACCGCGTCGACGCCGCCGAGCACGTCCACGGCCACGGCGATGGCGAGGAGGATCGCGCCGAAGAGCACGACGAGCTGGATCACGTCGCTGATCATCACGGCGCGCATGCCGCCGATGGCGTCGTAGACGATGGTGACGATGCCGAGGAGGATCACCGCCGTCAGGAAATCCGTCTGCAGGCACTCGGCCATGACCAGGCCGATGCCGTAGACCGTGACGCCGGTGGCGAAGGCCCGGACGACCTGGAACAGCAGGGAGAGCGTCAGCCGCGTGGCCAGCCCGAAGCGGCGCTCGAGGTACTCGTAGACCGACACGAGGCGCAGGGCACGCAGCGTCGGCAGCAGCAGGGCCATGATGACGATCATGGCCAGCGGTACGGCCAGCTCGTACTGGAGCCAGAGCAGGCCGCCCCCCGCGGAGAAGGCCACGAAGGCCGGCGCCCCGAGGATGCTGTTGGTGGAGCACTGGGTCGCCATGGTGGACAGGGCGATGGTGGTGGCGCCGGACCGGTTGCCCCCGAGGTAGTAGTCGCGGCGGTCGCGCTGGCCGCGGGCGATGCGGATCGACAGGGCGATCATCGCCGCGAGGTAGACCCCCACCACCCACCAGTCGATTCCGCTCACCGGTCTCTCCCGGCTCGCGCCCGGTGCCGGCGTCGTGGGACCATGGCGCCGTCGATCGGCAGAGATCCTGCATGGACGCCCGCGGACGCGCCGGGTGCCCGCACTGCCGCGTCGTGCGCCTCCCGACACGGACCGAGCGCCTCGTGACCGAAGCCGCAGACATGCCGAGCCCCGAGAACCGGAGCTTCGCCGCACGGGTGCGTGCCCTGCGCGGGCACCTCGAGACGATCTACGGCGAGGCCACCGGGTCCGACCTGCTGCGCTCGATCCTGCAGACCCTCGCGGAGTACCGGGAACCCTCCCGGGGCGCGCCGGCGCGCCCGGCGCCGGGCCCCGCCCGCTGGTCCGAGGCGGACGCGATCGTCATCAGCTACGCCTCGTCGATCCGCGCGCCGGGCGAACGGCCCCTGCAGACCCTGCGGCGCTTCCTGCGCGCGCACCTCGAGAACGTCGTCAGCACCGTGCACCTGCTGCCCTTCTACCCCTGGAGCTCCGACGACGGCTTCGCGGTGATCGACTACTACGGCGTCGACCAGCGCTACGGCACCTGGGAGGACCTCCACGGGATCGCCGGGGACTTCGCGCTCATGGCGGATCTGGTGCTCAATCACGTCTCGCGGGAGAGCCTCTGGTTCATCGACTTCATCAACGACCGGGACCCCGGCCGCGAGTTCTTCCTCACGGTGGATCCGGAGACGGACCTCTCCCGCGTCGTGCGGCCGCGCAACACGCCGCTGCTCGTCCCCATCCACACCTACCGCGGCGTCCGCCACGTGTGGGCCACCTTCAGCGAGGACCAGATCGACCTCGACTACCGGAGTCCCCGGGTGCTCGTGGAGATGATCCGCGTGTTCTGCTTCCTCGTGGCCCAGGGCGTGCGCGTCGTGCGCCTCGACGCCATCGCCTACCTGTGGAAGGAACCGGGCACCGCCTGCATCCATCATCCACACACGCACCGGATCGTCCAGGCGCTGCGGCTCGTCGCCGAGCTGCTGCGCGACCCCGAGACGGACCCGGTCGTGCTGATCACCGAGACGAACGTCCCGCACAGCGAGAACGTCGCCTACTTCGGTCGCGGGGACGAGGCGCACCTGGTCTACCAGTTCGCGCTCGCGCCGCTCACGCTCCACGCGTTCGTGCACGGCACGAGCCGCTACCTGGTGCAGTGGGCCCGCGCCCTCGGGGACCCGCCGCAGGGCTGCACCTTCCTGAACTTCACGGCCTCCCACGACGGCATCGGCCTGCGGCCCGCGGAAGGACTCCTGCCGGAAGCGGAGATCGACGCCCTCGTCGGGCTCATGCACGACTTCGGCGGTTTCGTGAGCATGCGCACGCTGCCCGACGGCGGCGAACGGCCCTACGAGATCAACATCGCGCTCTTCGACGCCCTGCGCGGGACGGTCCGGGGCGAGGATGAGCACCAGGTCGCGCGCTTCGTCGCCTCGCAGCTGCTCATGCTCTCGCTCCGCGGGATCCCCGCGCTCTACCTGCACAGCCTGCTGGCCACGCCCAACGACCGGGACGGGGTGGAGCGCACGGGCCGCACCCGTTCCATCAACCGCCGCGAGTGGGACGAGGCGGAGCTGCACGTGCACCTCGAGGATCCCCAGGGGCCGGGGGCGCGGGTGCTCGCGGCGCTCCTGCACGCGCTGCGCGTGCGTCGGCGCACGCCGGCCTTCTCTCCCGCGGCCGCGCAGGAGGTGCTGCCCGTGGACGACGGGCTCCTGGTCCTGCGCCGCGGCGCGGGCCCGGAGGCCGTGCTCGTGGTCGTGAACGTCACGGACGGCGTGCGCGAGGTCGACGCGGAGCGCGCCGCCGACCTCGGCCTCGCCGGCCCCTGCCGGGAGCTGCTCGCGGACCGGGAGGTGGATCCGGCCGCCGGCATCACGGTCGGGCCCTACGGCTGCCTGTGGCTGCGGCTGCGGGAACGCTGAGCGTCGCGTGCCGTGGAGGACGCCGGCGGAGCCGGTCGGAAGCCGCCCGGGGCGCGCGGGGGACGGCGCTGGAGCATGCCGGGGGGAGGCCTCGAGCACCCGGTCAGGGGGATCCCGCGACCTGCTTCTGGACCACGTCCCGCGCCTCGCGGAAGTCCTGCTCCACGGCCGAGCGCAGCATGTCGAAGACCTCCGGGACGGCGCTGCGCACGCGGTTCCAGCTGGGAATGAAGGGCGTCTCCTGGGGGCGCTCGAGGAACACCTCCCCGGCGCGGAGGATGTTCGCCGCGAACAGCTCGACGGCCCGTTCCTCCCGGTCCCGGTCCAGGGTCAGGCCGTTGATGATCGCGTCGTTCCAGTAGGTCTCCACGAAGTCGAGGGCGATGCGGTAGTAGGTGGCCTTGAGCGTGCGGATGTTGCCCAGGGAGAAGACCTCTCCCTGGGTGGCGAGCTTGCGCAGGATCGCCTTCACGATGTCCACGGACATGCGCGAGAGGCCCGCGTCCGGGTCCTCCTCGGAGAGCGGCTGGTGCTTGTGGTCGTAGTTGTCGGCCACGTCCACCTGGCACACGCGCTGGATGCCGTAGTTCCGGTTCACCTCCGAGAGCACGCCGATCTCGAGCCCCCAGTCGCTCGGGATGCGCAGGTCGCGGAGCACGTCCACGCGCATGGAGAACTCCCCGGCGAGGGCGTAGCGGAAACTGTCGAGGTAGTCGAGGAACTCGTTCTCGCCCACGACCTTGCGCAGGGCCCGGATCAGCGGGGTCACGAGCAGCCGGCAGACGCGTCCGCCGAGGCGCCCGTCGGCGATGCGCGGGTAGTAGCCCTTGCAGAACTCGTACTGGAGCAGCGGGTTCACCACCGGATAGAGCAGCCGGGCGAGCATGCCGCGCTCGTAGGTGAGGATGTCGCAGTCGTGGAGCGCCACGGCCTGGGCGATCCCGGAGGCCTGCAGGTAGCCGAAGCAGTACCAGACGTTGCGACCCTTGCCGGCTTCCTGGGGAGCGAGGCCGAGCTCCCCGAGCTGCGCGTCCACGGCGCGGAGTCGCGGGCCGTCGTTCCAGAGGATGCGATGGTGCTGCGGCAGCCGGCCGAAGTAGCGCACCGCGTAGCGGTACTGCTCCTCGTCCGCACGGTCGAGGCCGATGACGATCTGGCTGAGGTAGGGCACCTTCGTCAGCTCGTCGACGATCCGTTCGAGGGCCGGCCGCTCGAGCTCGGAGAACAGCGACGGCAGCACGAGGGCCATGGGCCGTTCGCGGGAGAGGCGGATCAGCTCCGCCTCGAGGTCCTCCAGCGAGCGGGTCTTGAGGTTGTGCAGCGTCGTGATGACGCCGTTCTGGAAGAAATCGCTCACGGGATGCCGTCCTCCGCCGTCTGCCTCGCCTCGTCCGCGAGAATGCGCAGCAGGCACGCCTGCCAGCCCGCGGGCCCCGCCTCCGGCGCCCGGAGCACGCCGCTGCGGCGCTTCAGGGGCATCCAGCTGCCGTCGGGCCGGCGGATCACCACGGCGACGTCGGCGGCCTCGAGCATGTCGCGGTCGTTCGGACTGTCGCCGGCCGCGACCACGAGGAACTCCGCCTCCGGATCCGTGGCGCGCCAGCGCTCCACGAGCGTGCGCATGGCCACGGCCTTGTCGACGGCGGGCATCACGTGCAGGAAGCGGCCGCCCCGCACCGCGCGCAGCCCCTCGTCCGCGAGGGCGTGCACGAAATCCTGGCGGATCGCCTCGGAGCCTTCCCAGACCCCGGGCTCGGAGCCCGTGCGCTCCCGGGCGCGCCGCGCCGCGAGCTCGTCGAGGCCGGTGCGCCGGGCCACCTCCTTCGTGCTCATGTCGCCGAAGCCGCGGAAGGGGAAGCGGTGCCGGGCGCGCAGCTCCCCGAGGATCCGCCGGAGCTCCGCGTAGCCGGGACCGAAGTGCTCCACCACGAGCGGCCCGCCGCGGCGGCCCTCGAAGTAGCCCTCCGGGACCGCGATGCCGGCTCCGTTCTCGAAGATCACGGGATCCCCGAGACCGATCGCCGTGCGCACGGCGCGGAGTTCGGCGAGGGTCTTGGAGGTGGCGAGGACCACGGGGACGGCCTCGGCCCGGAGGCGGGCGAGGGCGTCCGCGGCGGCCTCGTGCCGGTACTGCTCGTCGAGGAGGGTCCCGTCGAGATCGGAGAAGACGAGGATCCGGCGCCGGGCCACGACGGGCCTCACGCGGCCTCGGCGCGGTTCAGGGCCTCGACCTCCGGGAGCACCTGCTCGATGAAGGCCCGGGTCTGCGCGAACATGTCGTCGGCGTCCGCCGCGAGGGGCCGGAGGATGAACTTCTGCGCGCCGGCGTCCCGGTAGGCGCGGATGCGCTCGACGATCGTGGCGGCGTCGCCGATGGCCACCCAGGGGAGGGGATCCTTCCCGAGCCTCCTGCCGAGCGCTTCGAGGTGCGCGCGGGAGACCGCGTCGTCCACCTGGCCGAAGCGGAAGCCGAAGCCGGCCCCGTAGTGGTCCTCGGGGATCGGCCGGCCCAGTTCCGCGGAGCGCCGGCGGATCGCCGCGATCACCGGCGCCACCTGCTCCGGCGTGTCGAGCCCCGCCTGCCAGCCCGTGCCCCAGCGTGCCGTGCGCTCGACGGCTGCCTCGGCGCTGCCGCCGACCCAGAGCGGCATCGGGTCCTGCACGGGTCGCGGCGCGATGCAGGCGCCCGCGTACCGGTAGTACTCGCCCTCGAAGTCCACGGCGGGCTCTCGCCAGAGCCGGGAGATCAGCTCGAGGGCCTCGTCCGTACGCCGGCCGCGCCCCTTCGTGGGCAGGCCGCGGGCCCGGTAGTCCGCGCCGACGGCGCTGCCGACTCCGAAGGCAGGGAGCAGGCGGCCCTCGGAGAGCACGTCGATGGTGGCGCAGGCCTTGGCGACGACGAAGGGATCGCGATGGCCGAGGGAGGCGACGTTCATGCCGAAGCGCATGCGCCGCGTGCGCGCCGCGAGTGCCGCCATCACCGAGAGACACTCGAGGTTCGGCTCGGGGCCCACGAGGCGATCGGACTGCCAGAGGGAATCCACGCCGCCGGCCTCGCAGAGGTCGACCCAGCGCCAGAAGCCCGCGGCGTCGGCGAAGGGGAAGTTCGCGATCCCGAGACCCGCGCGGATGCTCACCGTCGATTGCTCCCTTCCTGCCCGTCACGCGCGTCGGCGCATCCAAGCACGGCCTCCGGGACGTGGCAACCTGACACAATTGCTTCCGACCCGAGCCTCCCGACGGTGACGCCCGTGACGGAACCCGCCCTCCTCGCCGTCGACGTCGGCGGCACCCGCGCCCGCTTCGGCCTCTTCGACGCGGACGGCGTCTGCCTGCGTCGCGAGGAGCTGGCCACGGGCGCCTTCGCCGACGGGGGCGCGCTGCTGCAGGCGGGCATCGACGCGCTCCGCGCGCCGCCGGTGCCGCTCTCCGTCGCGGCCGCCGGGCCGCGGGAGGCGGACGGCGTCGTGCGGCTCACGAATCGCGCGGCCCTGCGCCTCGACGTGCGGGCGCTCACGGCGCAGCTCGGGCGCCCGGTCCAGCTCTGGAACGACTTCGTCGCCCTCGCCGCCGGGCTGACGGACCCGGCCGAGGCGGAGCCCGGCGCCGCCCCCGAGCTCCTCGGCGGCACGCTGCCCGCGCCCGCGGGTCCCCGGCTCGTGTGCGGCCCCGGCACCGGTCTCGGCACGGCCCTGCTGCGGGAGGACGGCTCGGTGCTCGCCGCCGAGGGAGGCCACGCGGGACTCGCGGCGTCGACGCTCCTCGAACTCGAACTGCTCCGGCTGCTGACGGCTCGCTTCGGGCGCGTCTCCCGGGAGCGCGTGCTCTCCGGGCCCGGCCTCGTGGCGCTCGCGGCGGCCTTCGCGGAGCTCGAGGGTGGCCCCCCGACGGGGGACACGGCGCCGGCGATCGTCGCCGCGGCCCGGAGCGGCGACGCCGGCGCGCGGCGCGTGCTCGACGGCTTCCTCGGCTGGCTCGGCGCGACGCTCGGGGATCTCGTGCTCGACACGGGCGCACGCGGGGGCGTGCTCCTCGCGGGCGGCGTGGCGGCCCGGCTCGCGCCGGAGCTGCTCGCCGAGTCCGGGCGCACGCACCTGCGCACGCGCTTCGAGGACAAGGGGCCGCTCGCCTCCTGGCTCGCGCCGGTGCCGCTCTGGCTCGTGCGGGACGAGGACGCGGGACTGCGCGGGGCGGCGCGGCTCGGGCTCGCGGCGTGCGCACCTCCGGGATGACCGAGCGCGCGACTTTGCTTTGATCGCCGTCCTGAGGCTTAATCCCGCAGCGCGCGGGCCGAGCGGTCCGCCGAGCCCGTCACGATGGAGCCCCGCCCGTGGACAATGCAGACCTCCGCCGCGCCGGTCTGAAGGTGACCGTGCCGCGTCTGAAGATCCTGGAGATCCTCGAGAACGCGGAACCCCATCACCTCTCCGCCGAGGACGTCTACCGCAAGCTCATGGAGTCCGACGAGAGCATCGGTCTCGCGACCGTGTATCGCGTGCTCACGCAGTTCGAGGGCTCGGGCCTCGTGGAGCGGCACAATTTCGACGACGGCCGCGCGGTCTACGAGCTCGCGAGCGACGAGCACCACGACCACATGGTCGACGTCGACAGCGGCAAGGTCGTGGAGTTCATCGACGAGCGCATCGAGCGGCTGCAGCGCGAGATCGCCGAGAAGCACGGTTTCGATCTCGTCGACCACACCATGGTGCTCTACGTGCGGAAGAAGAAAGGGGGCAAGTGACGCCCCCCGCGGCCGGTCGCTCCCCGACCGGCCGAGCGACCGTCCCGCGTCAGTCCCGCTGCGACCGCCCCCGATCCTGCACCGCCTTCCGCCGCGCGGCCACGGCCTCCGGTGTCACGTTCCGACGCATGTGCTCCCGGCTCGCGGCGTCCTCCAGGGCCATGCCCTCGCCGAGCGTCGTCGCCCAGCCCTCGTCCATGATCCGCTTCACCGTCGCCCGCGTGAGGGGCTCCGTCGTGAGGATGTCGCGGGCCATGGCCCGCGCCGTGGGCAGCAGCTCCTCCGGGGCGACCACGCGATTCACCATGCCCCACTCGTAGGCGCGTTCCGCCTCGAGGAAGTTGCCGGTCAGGGACAGCTCCTTCGCCCGCGGCAGGCCGATGAGGCGCGGCAGGCGCTGCGACAGGCCCCAGCCCGGAACGATGCCCACGCGCGCGTGCGTGTCCGCGAAGCGCGCCGCCGTCGAGCAGATCAGGATGTCGCACATCAGGGCCAGCTCGAAGCCGCCGGTGATCGCGTAGCCGTTGATGGCGCCGATCACGGGCTTCGGGAAGCGGCCCACGGCCTCGCCGAGGTCCGTGTCGTTCACGGCCTCTCCCGCGGCGGCGCCCGCGCTGGTCTCGCCGCCGAGCTCCTTCAGGTCGAGGCCTGCGGTGAACGCGCGCCCGGCGCCCGTCAGGATCACGACGCCCGTGTCGTCGTCCTCCGCGAGTTCGCGGAACGTGCGCACGAGCGCCTGCCGCAGCGCCGTGGACAGGGCGTTCAGGGCGTCGGGGCGGTTCAGCGTCACCGTGGCGACGCCCGCGTCGCGCTCGAGCAGGACCACCGGGCTTTCGTTCGTCATGGCGTGCTTCCTATCCGATCACGAGCGACCGCGGCGGTGCGCCGCGGTGCTAGAGCGTGCCCAGGAACTCCAGAAGCACGCGGTTGAAGGCGTCCGGGGCCTCGAACTGGGGGCTGTGGCCGGCGCCGGGGATCACGACGAGCTGCGCCCCCGGAATCGTCGCGGCGAGGTCGTCGGAGACCCGCACGAGCGTCGGATCCTCGTGTTCGCCACGGACGATCAGCGTGGGAATCCGCAGCCGTGCGAGGCGGGGCAGCGTGTCGCGGCGCGTGCGCAGCGCGAGGGCGCCGAACTCGAAGCCCTCGAAGGAGGTGCGTGCGAACTCCGCGCGCAGGAGGGCCTGCCGGTCGGGGTCCGCCGCGGCCGCGGCCGGGCGCTTGCCGTGTTCGAGCTGCAGGTCGAAGACCGCCTCCATGCCGCCGCGCTCGCAGGCGGCGCGCAGGGCCTGCATGTCGTCGGAGAGGTCCTCCCGCTCGGGGCCGGAGGCGCCGCCGGCGCTGCCCACGAGCACGAGCGCCCGGACCGCCTCCGGGAACTGCAGCGCGTATTCCTCGGCGATGGCGCCGCCCATGGAATGGCCCACGAGCACCGCCGGATGGAAGTCGAGGCCCTCGGCGAGGCCGTGCAGCGTGCGCGCGACCTCGTCCAGAGCGTAGGGCTCGAAGCGCTTCGGGGCGCCGGAGGCGCCGTGCCCCGGGTTGTCCGCGGACAGGGTCCGGAAGCCGGCCCGGAGCAGCGCCGGCACGGTCGCTCCCCAGTTGCGCAGGTTCCCGGTGTAGCCGTGGATCAGCATCACCGGCGCGTCGCCGTCGTCGCCGGCGGTGCGGTAGGCGAGCTCCACGCCGCCGATGCTCGCGATCTGCATGGTCTTTCTCTCCCCGGTCGTCGTCTACAGCGGTGCGACCGTGTCGGGCTCGGCGCCTCCCAGGCGCGTCGCGTCCCCGAAGGCACCGTCGCGCCGCGTCGCCCGCCGGTCCAGGGCCGCGCGGATGCGCCCGTGGCGCTCGGCCGTGAGCGGCCAGGTCCAGCAGAGCCAGAAGGCGAAGGCGAACAGGGCCGTCGGCACCAGGGCGTAGAGTACGGCGAGCCAGAACAGCGGGCTCTCGCCGTTCTCGGCGCCCGGCGCGGCCGAGTAGCCCGTGAGCGCCAACAGCGGCAGCGAGAAGCCGCCGAAGGACGCGGCGCACTTGGTCATGAAGCCGTGCACGGCGAAGTAGCTGCCCGTGCGCGCGTCGCCGGAGCGCACCGTGTCGATGTCGATGACGTC
>JAZBPF010000483.1:0-13551 GCA_036351515.1 Pseudomonadales bacterium
CGGTGCGCAGCTCGAGGGCGGCACCGGCGCGGCGGAGCTCCACGTCGCCCCAGGCGGGGCTGCGGTAGCGGCCGGCGTAGGCGTCGAGCGGGAGCGTCGGCGGCGCATCGGGCCGGCGCGCGGCGCGGATGCGATCCCATTCGGCCGCGGCTTCCGCCTCCCGGGCGCGGTAGAGGGCCAGCACGTCGCCGTGCCAGTCCCGGCGCTCCGCCACGGGCGTCGGGTCGAGCACCTCCCAGAGCAGGGCGTGGCGCAGCTCCGCGTGGTCGCCGTTGGCCATCACGATCACGGCCCGCTCGGCGGCGCGGTCGAGGCCGAAGATGGCGACGAGGCCGTTCAGGGAGCCGGTGTGGAAGTCGATGCGACGGCCGAGGTAGTCCTGCTGGAACCAGCCGAGGGCGTAGCTGCGCCACTGGGGCTGCGTCAGCTCCACGACGGGGTAGAAGTCCTCGGGCGTGGCGAGCTGCTGGGGCTCGAAGAAGGCGGCGAAGGCGGTCTCCGAAAGCAGGCGCTCCCCGTCCTCGGTGACGCCGCCGCGCAGGAGGAAGCGCGCCCAGCGGGCCATGTCGGAGACCGTGGACCAGACCGAGCCCGCGGCGTCCGGCAGGTCCGCCGGCAGGGAGAAGTCCATGCGGCGCACCTCGCCGTCGAAGACGCCGTGGGGCAGGGCGTGGGGACGCCCCGGCGGGATGCGGCCGCGGTACGCGAAGGTCTCGTCCATGCCGACGGGGCCCCAGAGGCGCTCGGCGAGGAAGGCCTCCCAGGGCTGTCCCGAGGCCCGCTCGATGACCAGGCCGGCGAGCTCGTACATGGTGTTCTGGTAGATCAGGCGCGTCCGGGGCGGGGCCTCGGGCTCGACCTGCCGCAGCCGGCGGATCTGCTCGTCCAGCGGCATGCCCTGGTAGAAGGTCCACACGTCCGTGGAGGGCAGCCCCGTGCGGTGCGCGAGCAGGTCGCGGAGCGTGAGCTGCTGCGTCAGGGCCGGGTCGGCCAGGTGAAGCTCCGGGATCCAGCGGATCACCGGTGCGTCGAGGGAGAGGACCCCGTCGTCCACGAGCATGAGCACGCCCGCCGCCACCATGGCCTTGGTGGTGGACGCGTTGGCGAAGGGGGTGTGCGCGTCGACCGGTGCGCCGTCCTCGAGGGCGGTGGTCCCGAAGCCGCGGGCGAAGACCACCTCCCCTTCCTCGACCACCGCGACCGCGAGGCCCGGGACCTGCCAGTCGGCCATGCCCCGCTCGACGATCGCGGCGAAGCGTTCACCGTCGAAGCCCTGGGCGGTGGCGGCGATCAGGCACAGCAGCAACCCGGCGATGCGCCGGAACGATCGGAACGGATGCACGGGTCGACTCCCCTGGCCGTGGTCCCGGAGAGCATCGGCCAGCACCGGAAGCGGCGCAACGCCGCGTCCCCCTCCCGCATCGGCCGGACGATGAGCGCAGGGTGCGCGGGCCTCCGGTCAGTCCGGCCCGGCCCGCGCCGCCGCCGGCGGTGGGGCGGCCTCGTCGCCCGGCTCCCGGAGTTCGGGTCGGTCCCCGTAGAGCCGGTAGAAGATCTTGATCCAGAACGGCGAGAACAGCGTCGTGTAGGCGATCACGAGCACCACGGCGGCGTAGGTCTCGTCGTCGAGGATCCCCGAGGCGCGTCCGAGCTCGGCGAAGATGAGCCCCACTTCCCCCCGCGGGACCATGGCCATGCCGACGGCCGTGCGCAGGAGCCAGTGGTCCCGGACGAGCAGCCAGCCGCCGGCGATCTTCCCCACGATGGCGATGAAGCCCATGCCGAGGGAGAAGAGCCAGATGAAGGAGGAGCCCCAGTCCACGGCGCGCAGGTCCAGGGACAGGCCCACGGTCACGAAGAAGATCGGCGTGAACAGCTGCACGATCGGCTTCATGTCCTTCTCCACCTCCTCGGCGAAGCGCTGGTCGCGCGCGAGGGCGGCGCCGAAGGGCAGGAAGAAGCGCCGGGAGAGGGCCAGGCCGGCGGCAAAGCCACCGAGCAGCTCCGGCGCGCCGATGGCGTGGGCGAGCCAGGCGAAGAGCAGGACCAGGGAGACGATCAGCGTCGCCACGAGGCCCGGCATCTCCGTCACCTCGTGGTAGCGCCCGAGCAGGAAGGAGACGAACTTGGCCACCACCGGGGCGAGCACGAAGAACAGACCGATGAACAGCGCGAGCCGGCCGAGGTTGTCGAGGCTGAGGTCGCCGGTCTTCGAGAAGTCGTAGAGGACGGCGAGCGTGAGGACGCCGAGGATGTCGTCGATCACCGCCGCACCCAGGACGACCTGGCCCTCGCGGCTGTTCTGCCGGCCCACGTCCCGCAGCACGCGGACGGTCACGCCGATGCTCGTCGCCGTGAGCGTTCCGCCCACGAACAGCGCCAGCAGCAGCTCGTGGCCGAAGAGCCAGCGGCTCGCGCCGAACCCGAGGAGAAAGGGGATCACGAACCCGCCGAGGGCGACGACGCTCGAGCGCACCCCGGAGCGGGCGAGCCGGCCGAGGTCGGTCTCGAGGCCCACGTCGAAGAGCAGGAGGATGACGCCGATCTCGGCGAGCAGGCGGATCACCTCCGTCGGCTCGAGCCAGCCGAGGAGGCTCGGCCCGAGCACGATGCCGGCGACCAGCTCGCCGATCACCGACGGCGCGCCGAGGCGCACGGCGAGCTCCGCGCCGACCCGGGCGAAGATCAGGATGGCGGCGAGCTGGAGGAAGAACTGGGAGGCGTCCACGCCTCAGCTCCCGAGGCGCGGCACGAGCCGCGGGGTCGCGGCCGCCCAGCCGCGCCAGGCGTCCCCGTAGCGGGCAGCGAGCGCCGCCTCCTCGCGGGGGATCCGGAGCGCCGCGATCAGGCCCATGAGCACGAGCGCCGGCGGACCGGCGAGGGCGTTGCCGAGGAGCAGCGCCTGGGCGAGGCCCCAGAGCAGATGCGCGGCGTACATGGGGTGACGCAGATGCCCGTAGACGCCGTCCGTGACGAGCCGCGCGTCCTCCGCCGGTTCCGCGGAGAGGGTCCAGGCTGCCCCGAGATCGACGTGGGACCGGTGCAGGAGCCAGAGCGCGGCGAGGAACAGCGCGACGCCGAGGTCACGGAGCAGCGGCGGGAGCGCGAACGGGTAGTCGGCGAAGGCGAGCGCGTCGCCGAAGACGTAGAAGAGCGGGAGCACTGCGGCAGCGAGGCCCCAGGCCACCATGAGCACGAGCTCGTCCGGCGGGATCCCCGCGAGGGTCCGGGGCCGCCCGGAGCGGCGCTCGTGGACGCGGCGAAGGGCGATCGCCACGAGCGTGAGCAGGAGCCAGAGCAGCTCATGGGCATCGGGGGCCACGGCCGGTCACGGCGAGAACGCGGGCGGAGCGCCGGGACGGCGCTCCGCTCCGCGGGACCCGGCCACGGCGTGCCGGGACCGGGCCGGCGTCAGCCGGCGCTGAAGCCGAGGACGGCCTTGGTCTCGAGGAACTCCTCGAGGCCCCACTTGCTGAACTCGCGGCCGTTGCCCGACTGCTTGTAGCCGCCGAAGGGCGCACCCGGATCGACGCCGGCCCCGTTCAGGTGCACGTTGCCCGCCCGCAGCTGCTTCGCCACGCGCTTCGCCCGCTCCGGCGAGCCGGAGACGTAGGCGGAGAGGCCGTAGACCGTGTCGTTGGCGATGCGCACCGCGTCGGCCTCGTCCTTGTAGCCGATGAGGGAGAGCACGGGCCCGAAGATCTCCTCCTGGGCGATGGTCATGTCGTTGGTGACGTGGGAGAAGACCGTCGGCTTCACGAAGTAGCCCCGGTTCATGCCGTCCGGACGGCCCACGCCGCCGGTCTCGAGCTTCGCGCCCTCGTCGATGCCCTTCTGGATGAGGCCCTGCACCTTCTCGAACTGGGCCTGGGAGACGAGCGGGCCGACCTGCGTCGACTGGTCGGAGGGATCGCCGACCTTGATGCTCTCGGCGGCGGCCTTGGCGATCGCCGCGGCCTCCTCCATGCGCGTCTCCGGGACGAGCATGCGCGTCGGGGCGTTGCAGGACTGCCCCGTGTTCATGCACATGCCGACCATGTCGCGGGAGATCACGGCCTGGAAGTCCGCGTCGTCGAGGACGATGTTCGGCGACTTGCCGCCGAGCTCCTGGGTGACGCGCTTGACGGTCTTCGCCGCGTTCTCGGCCACGGAGATGCCGGCGCGGGTGGAACCCGTGAAGGACATCATGTCGATGTCCGGGTGCGAGGACATGGCGACGCCCACGTCCGGGCCGGTGCCGTTCACGAGGTTGAAGACGCCCGCCGGCACCCCCGCCTCGTGCATCACCTCGGCGAAGAGCAGCGCGTTGAGGGGCGCGATCTCCGTCGGCTTGAGCACCATGGTGCAGCCGGCGGCCAGCGCCGGGGCGACCTTGGCGGCGATCTGGTTCAGGGGCCAGTTCCAGGGCGTGATCAGCCCGCAGACGCCGATGGGCTCGCGGACGATCAGGTTCTTGCCCACCTGCTCCTCGAAGGGGAACTCCTTCAGGGCGTTGAGCGTGTACATGAGGTGGCCGAGGCCGGCCGGCGCCTGGGCGGCGTTGGCGAGGCCCATGGGCGCGCCCATCTCCTGGGAGACGGTGGCGGCGATGTCGCCCATGCGGGACTTGTAGACCTCGATGATCTTCTCGAGGAGCGCGATCCGCTCCTCCACGGAGGTCTGCGAGAAGCTCTCGAAGGCCTTCTTGGCCGCCGCCACGGCACGGTCCACGTCCGCGGCGTTGCCGACGGCGATCTTGCAGATCACCTCCTCCGTCGACGGGTTGATCACGTCCAGCGTGTTCCTGGAGATGGGGTCGACCCACTGGCCGTCGATGTAGAACTTGCCTGCGTTGTCCATCGGTGCGTGCTCTCCCTCGTCGGGTTCTGGCGTGATCGGGCCGGCCGCACCCCGGCAGCCGGCGGATTCGGGGCGCACCGATGGTACTGGTGCGCCCGCGGAAGCCCAAGCCCGGGCAGGAGGCACCGGGTCGAGGGCGGGTGAACGGCGCCTCCGGGCGCGCTAGGCTCGCGGAGGGCCCCCTGGGAGAGGAAGGATCATGGCCATCGCAACCGGCAACTACGCGAGCATCGAACTGGAGCCGCTGACCCCGCACATCGGCGCGGAGGTCCGCGGCGTGGACCTGCGGGATCCGTCCGCGGCCCAGCTCGAGGAGATCCGCCGCGCCTGGCTCGACCACATGGTGCTGGTGTTCCGCGACCAGCAGCTCGAGCGCGAGCACCACAAGGCCTTCGGCCGGCACTTCGGTACGCTGCACGTGCATCCCCTGAACAAGGCGCGGAGCGGGGATCCGGAGATCCTCGTCGTGAAGACCGACGCCAACTCCCGCTACACCGCCGGCGACGGCTGGCACACGGACGTGACCTGCGATCCGGTCCCGCCGCTCGGCTCCGCGCTCTACATCACGGAGACGCCGGAGGTCGGTGGTGGGGACACGCTCTTCGCGGACATGTACCTCGCCTTCGAGCTCCTCTCCGAGCCGCTGCAGCGCTTCCTCGAGGGACTGACGGCGGTCCACGACGGCGCCCTGCCCTACGTAGGCGCCTACGGCATCCAGCCCCCGGAGGGCCAGCAGTACCCGCGCAGCGAGCATCCGGTGGTGGTCCGCCATCCGGAGACGGGGCGGAAGCTGCTCTACGTGAACTCCGGCTTCACGAGCCACATCAAGGGCCTGAAGCCGAAGGAGAGCCGCGCGCTCCTCGACCTCCTGTTCCGGCACGTCGAGGCCACGCCCCGGCTCACCTGCCGCGTGCGCTGGACCCCGGGGACGCTCACCCTCTGGGACAACCGCTGCACGCAGCACCACGCAGTGTGGGACTACCACCCGCACGGGCGCTACGGCGAGCGCGTGTCCATCGTCGGGGAGACCGCCCCGGCCGCCTGAGCGCTCCCGATCCCCGGATCGGGTGGTAGGCTTCCGAGCCGCTCGATCCCGGGGAGGGGAACATGCGCAAGATCCTGATCGCCAACCGCGGCGAGATCGCCGTGCGCCTGCTGCGGGCCGGCGCCGAGGCCGGCCTCGAGACCGTCGCCGTGCATTCCGAGGACGACGCCCGCTGTCTCCACGTGCGCCGCGCGGACGCGGCCGTCGCGCTGCCCGGGCGCGGCGCGCGGGCCTATCTGGACATCGACGCCGTCGTGGCCGCCGCGGTGGACGCCGGCGCCGACGCGGTCCACCCCGGCTACGGTTTCCTCTCCGAGAACGCCGCCTTCGCCCGGGCCTGCGAAGCCGCAGGGCTCGTGTTCGTGGGCCCCACGGCGGAGCAGCTCGAACTCTTCGGCGACAAGCTCGCCGCCCGCGCCCTCGCCCGCCGCCTGGGCGTGCCGCTGCTCCCGGGGACCGAGGGGCCGACGAGCCTCGAGGAGGCCCGTGCCTTCCTGGCGGCCCAGGACGGCGATCCGGTGATGATCAAGGCCGTGGCCGGCGGCGGCGGTCGCGGCATCCGCCCGGTGGCGGATCCCGGGGAGCTCGACGAGGCCTGGGCCCGCTGCGCCTCGGAAGCCGAGGCGGCCTTCGGCGACGGCGGGCTCTACGTGGAACGGGCCCTCGCCCGGCCCCGCCACGTGGAGGTGCAGATCGTCGGCGACGGCCGCGGCACCGTCACGCACCTGCACGAGCGCGAGTGCACGCTCCAGCGCCGGCGCCAGAAGCTCGTGGAGATCGCGCCGTCGCCGACGCTCGACGACGCGCTCCGGCGACGCATCGTCGACGCGGCGCTCGCGCTCGCGCGCAGCGCCGACTACCGCAGCCTCGGCACCTTCGAGTTCCTCGTGGACCCGTCCACGCCCGAGGGCTTCGCCTTCATGGAGGCGAACCCGCGGCTGCAGGTGGAGCACACGGTCACGGAGGCGGTCACCGGCGTCGATCTCGTGCGCACGCAGCTCGCGATCGCGCAGGGACGCACGCTGACGGAGCTCGCCCTCGCCGACGGCCCGCCCGCCCCCCGCGGCTGCGCCGTGCAGCTGCGCATCAACAGCGAGGAGATGCGCCCGGACGGCAGCGCCCTGCCGAAGGGCGGCACGCTGTCCGCCTTCGAGCCCCCCACGGGCCCGGGGCTGCGCACGGACACCCACGGCTACGCCGGCTACGCGCCGTCTCCGTCCTTCGATTCGCTGCTCGCGAAGCTGATCGCCCACGTTCCCGACGGAGGCTGGCCGGAGGCGGCGGCCCGGGCCCGGCGCGCGCTCTCCGAGTTCCGCATCGAGGGCATCCCCACGAACGCCGCCTTCCTGCACGCACTGCTCGGAAGCAGTGACGTGATCGCGAGCCGCGTCGACACCCGCTTCGTGGAACGCCACGCGGCGGAACTGCTCGAGGCGGCTGCCGCGACCCCGCGGCGCTGGTTCGAGCACGACGGCGGCCACGAAGGCGGCGCCGCGAAGCGAGCCGGAGCGCGCCTCGACCCGCGGGACCCGCTGGCGGTGCTGGCGCACGGCCGGCGGGACGCGGAGGTGGAGGCCGCGCCGACCACGGACGCACCGGCCGGGACCGACGCGGTGCCGGCCCCCATGCAGGGCACGGTGCTCGCCCTCGCGGTCGCCGAGGGCGAGGCCGTCGGCGCCGGCCGGCTCCTCGCCGTGCTCGACGCCATGAAGATGGAGCACGAGATCACCGCCCCGCGCTCGGGCATCGTCCGCGCGGTACACGTGACCGTGGGCGACACGGTGGCGGAGGGTGCCGTCCTCTTCTCCCTCGAGGCGGCCGAGGTGGACGGCGCCGCGGCCGCCCGGGACGAGGAGATCGACCTCGAGCGGGTCCGCCCGGATCTCGCCGAGGTGCTCGAGCGCCACGAGATCGGCCTCGACGCGCGGCGGCCGGACGCCGTCGCCCGCCGCCGGAAGACCGGGCAGCGCACGGCCCGGGAGAACCTCGCGGACCTCGTGGATGCCGATTCCTTCGTCGAGTACGGCCCGCTCGTGATCGCCGCCCAGCGCCGGCGCAGGCCCGTCTCCGAGCTGATCGAGCGCACCCCGGCGGACGGCATGATCGCCGGCATCGGTCGCGTGAACGGGGAGACCTTCGACCCCGAGCGCAGCCGCACGGTGGTCATGAGCTACGACTACACGGTGCTCGCCGGAACCCAGGGCACCATGAACCACGTCAAGAAGGACCGGCTCATCGAACTCGCCGAGCGCTCCCGGCTGCCCGTGGTGTTCTTCACCGAGGGCGGCGGCGGCCGCCCCGGCGACACGGACGGGACCGGCGTCGCGGGCCTCGACTGCCTCGCCTTCTGGTACTTCGGCCGGCTCTCGGGGCAGGTGCCCATGGTCGGCATCACCTCCGGACGATGCTTCGCCGGCAACGCGGCGCTCCTCGGGACCTGCGACGTGGTCATCGCCACGGAGGGCTCGAACATCGGCATGGGCGGCCCGGCCATGATCGAGGGCGGCGGCCTCGGCGTGTTCCGCCCGGACGAGGTGGGCCCCCTCTCCGCCCAGCGCCGGAACGGCGTCGTCGACCTGGCGGTGAAGGACGAGGCCGAGGCGGTGGCGGTGGCCAAGCGCTACCTGTCCTACTTCCAGGGCCCGGTGGACGGCTGGGACTGCGCCGACCAGCGCCTGCTCCGGCACCTGATCCCCGAGAACCGGCTGCGCGTCTACGACGTGCGCCGGGTGCTCCACACGATCATGGACACGGACTCGGTGCTCGAACTCCGGCGCGACTTCGGCCTCGGCATGATCACGGCGCTCGCCCGCGTCGAGGGCCGCCCCGTGGGCGTGATCGCGAACGACCCGAGCCATCTCTCCGGCGCCCTCGACGTGGAGGCCTGCGACAAGGCCGCCCGCTTCCTGCAGCTCTGCGACGCCTTCAACCTGCCGGTGGTGAGCCTCTGCGACACGCCCGGCTTCATGGTGGGGCCCGCCGTCGAGGAGCAGGGCCTCGTGCGCCACGCCGGGCGCATGTTCGTGGTCGCCGGCAGCCTCACGGTGCCGCTCATGACCTTCGTGCTCCGCAAGGGCTACGGCCTGGGCGCCCAGGCCATGTGCGGCGGCAGCTTCCGAGCGCCCCTCTTCACGGTCGGCTGGCCGACGAGCGAGTTCGGGGGCATGGGCCTCGAGGGCGCCGTGAAGCTCGGCTACCGCCGCGAGCTCGAGGCGATCGAGGATCCGGAAGAGCGCAAGAAGACGTACGACGAGATGGTCGAGCGCATGTACCAGCGCGGGAAGGGCGTGAACATGGCGTCCCACTTCGAGATCGACGACGTCATCGACCCCGCCGAGACCCGCCGCTGGATCGTCGCGGGCCTGGAGTCGGTCGCCCTTCCCCACTGGCGCGACGCCCCCCCGAAGCGCCCCTGCGTCGACACCTGGTGAACGTCTTCGTGGATCGTGCGTCCGCGCACGATCCACGCACGCCCCCTTCAGACGTCGTTCAGGCGCAGCGCTCGACCATGGCGGTGCACGGACGGGATGGGCCCGTCCCGCACGTACCGCTGGAGAGCACCATGCGCAGACTGATCGCGGCCGCCGCCTGCGGCCTCCTCTCGACCGCTGCCCTCGCCTCAGAGCCCGGTCTCTACCTCGGCGCCGGTGCCGGTCTCTGGACCCTCGACGAGGACGGCTTCGACGATTCCGCCCTCGCCGTCCGCGGCCAGGTCGGGTACCGCTTCAACGACTTCCTCGCCGTCGAGGGCGCCGCCGTGTACGGCAGCGAGCTCGAGGACGCCGGCGCGGACCTCGACGTCGCGGGTCTCGAGCTGTCCGTGAAGCCGACGCTGCCGCTCTCGCCGGACTTCGATCTCTACGGACGTGCCGGCTGGGGCTGGTACGACGCGAGCGCGAGCTTCGGAGGCTTCGAACTCGACGACACGGAGGACGAGTTCCTCTGGGGCTTCGGCGCCGAGTGGACGCCGGGCAACTCGCCCTTCGGCCTGTTCGTGGAGTACACGCAGCCGGACTTCGACGTGGATACTTCCTTCGTCACCCTGGGCGTGAACCTGCGCCTCGGCCGCTGACCGAGGGACCCCTCCGGGCCGGCGTCAGGCCGGCCCGGACCGGGGCGTGCGCTGCGTATACTCCCTCCGGAAGGGAGGAGCCCACGCATGCGCATCGTCCTGCTGCTCGTCATCCTCCTCGGCGCCGCGCTCGGACTCGGACTCGCCGTGGTCCCGGGCATCGTCGAGAACGGCATGAACCGCGTCGTGCCCCACGAGCCCTGGCCCGTGGACGCGCGCGCCGCGGAACTCCACGCGTCCCTGCGCGTCGCGGACTGGCACGCGGACTCGCTGCTCTGGGACCGCGACCTGCTCGCGCGCGCGAAGCGGGGCCACGTGGACGTCCCGCGCCTCGAGGCCGGGAACGTGACCCTCCAGGTCTTCACGGCCGTGACCAAGTCCCCGGCCGGCCAGAACTACGAGTCGAACACGGCCGACTCGGACAACATCACGGCGCTCGCCGTCGTGCAGCAGTGGCCGCCGCGGACCTGGACGAGTCTGGCCGAGCGCGCCCTGCACCAGGCGCAGCGGCTCCACGCCTTCGCGGAGCGCGCCCCGGAGCGCCTCGTGGTCGTGCGCGACCGCGCAGGCCTGGCCGCTGCCCTCGCGGCCCGTGCGGACGGCAACGGGCCGGTCATCGGCGTACTGGGCGTCGAGGGCATGCACGCCCTCGACGGCGACCTGGCGAACCTCGACCGTCTCTGGGACGCCGGCTACCGCGTCTTCGGCCTGACGCACTTCTTCGACAACGCCCTCGGCGGCTCGCTCCACGGCACGAGCGGCGCGGGGCTGACGGCCTTCGGGCGGGAGGTGGTGGCGGAGGTCCACCGCCGCGGCGGCATCCTCGACCTCGCCCACGCGTCGCCGGCCATGGTCGAGGACGTGCTCGCGGTGACCGAGGGGCCGGTGATCGTCTCGCACACGGGGCTCTCCGGCGTCTGCGACACGCCGCGCAACCTCTCCGACGAACTCATGGCCCGCATCGCGCAGCGCGGCGGCCTGATCGGCATCGGCTACTGGGACGCGGCGGTCTGCGACATCACCCCTGCCGGCGTGGCGGCGAGCATCGCCTACGGCGTCGAGCGGCTCGGCCCCGGGGCCCTCAGCCTCGGCTCCGACTACGACGGCGCCACGGAGGTGGCCTTCGACACGAGCGAGCTGCCCGCGCTCACGCACGCACTGCTGGAAGCGGAGCTCGACGAGGAAACGATCCGCGCAGTCATGGGCGAGAACACGATCGCGTTCCTGCGCCGGCACCTGCCCTGAGGGCCGTGGCTCCGACAGCTGTGGGAGCAAGCTTCCGCTGCGACGGCTTCGTCCGATCTCGATGTCGCGCGGCCCGCCGAAGCGGCAGAAGCCGGCTCCCACAGGGAGCCGTGGCTCCGAGCGCTGTGCGAGCAAGCTTCAGCTGCGACGGCTTCCTCCGATCTCGAGGTCGCGGCTGAAGCCGGCTCCCACGGCGGGCCGTGGCTCCGACGCCTGTGGGAGCAAGCTTCAGCTGCGACGGCTTCGTCCGATCTCGAGGTCGCGGCTGAAGCCGGCTCCCACAGCGGGCCGTGGCTCCGAGCGGTGTGAGAGCGAGCTTCGGCTGCGACGGTTTCGTCCGATCTCGACGTCGCGGCTGAAGCCGGCTCCCACAGCTGGCCGTGGCTCCGACGCCTGTGGGAGCGAGCTTCAGCTGCGACGGCTTCGTCCGATCTCGAAGTCGCGGCTGAAGCCTGCTCCCACAGGGCCCGCACGCCTCAGAGATCGGACTGGCGCGCCTCGTTCCACATGGTGATCAGGAACTGGCGCACCGCCTCTTCCGCGTCCTTGCGCGGCATGAGGCCCTGCTGCTCGAGCACCTGCGCCATGTCCCGGAGCGAGCGCTTGCCGTCCACCAGCGACATGACGAAGGCGTGGATGCGCGTGGCGGCGATCTGGTACTGGAACGCGTCCGACAGCGGCACGGGGTCGCGGCCGGCGACGAGCCAGTCCGGCAGGGCGGCGGTCTTCGGGACGCCCTTGAGGTCCTTCTCCTTGCGCGCGCCGAGGCACACCACGCGCTCGCGGCGCCCGTGGCGGCTCGAGGGGGAGCAGAGATAGGGAAGGTTCCGTTCCTCCGTGGCGGGCGTGCCGAAGCCCGCCTCCCCGAGGATCTCCAGCACTTCCTCGAAGCTGTAGCGCAGCGCCGGCTCCGCCGCGCTGAAGGTGAGCGAGCCGAAGAGCACGAGCTGGCCACCGGGCTTCAGCAGGGCCGCGAGGCGCCGTGCGAGCACCGCGAAGTCCACGTCCACGATGTCGACGAACCAGGGCGCGACGATCGCGTCGAAGCTGCCGTCCTGGAGCGGCGGCGAGAGGATGTCGCCGAGCACGAAGGCGAGGCCTTCCCGGACCGGTTCCGGCGCGGCGAGTTCCCGCGCCACGGCGATGTCCTCGAGGCGACGCGGCGCGAGCGGGAACTCGTGCAGCGTGAGCGTCTCCCCCCGCACCACCCGATCCCCCACGAAGGTGAGCAGGGGGTTCAGATCGAGGCCCAGGGTCCAGGCCTGGAGCCCGAGCTGGTGCAGGTCGTAGGCGAGGCGCCCGGCGCCGGCGCCGAGTACGAGTACGGTCTCCGGGTCGTCCGGAAGGTGCGTGGCCACCATGGACGCGGACTCGAGGTTCTCGTCGTCGCCCCAGGACCAGTCGCGGAAGGCGTTCTGGGCATAGGTCGTGAGCCCCTGGCTCGGGGGCAGGCGCGTGCGGAGCGCCAGCAGCACCTCGTGGGGCATCTCGTCCGCGGGCCGGCCGAGGGGCGCGAGCAGTTCCCGCAGCTCCTTCGCCCGCGACGCATGACCGGCGGCGGTGCGCGCCAGGCGCTTGCGCGTGCTGTCGCGCAGCTGCGGCCGATCGCGGACGACCGCCGCCGCCCGGGCGACGGCGAGGTCCGTCTCCTGCAGCTCGCGAGCGAAGCGCGCCCGCCACTCGGCGAGGGCCGCCGACGGCACGGCGAAGAGCCACGGCACGCCGCCGATCGCCGGATAGTCGACCTTGCAGGCCCGGCAGCGGAAGCCGCTTTCCGTCGCGTCCAGGGACCGCTGGCAGCGCGGGCAGCCGAGCACGGCTTCCGGGAACTGGGTGGGCTCGAAGCTCAAGTCTCGGCCTCCTGGCCGCTCCGTCGCCGGCCGTGCGCCGGCCCCGCTGCATGGTAGCAGCGGCCGGCCGGCGCGACCGATGCCCCCGGCCTGCCAAGTCAGAATCCATGAGGAGATCGAGCGCCGTCGCGAGCGACCCGATCCGCCCGCTCGGGGACCACCGCATGAGGAGCACACGGGAGCGAGGCGTCTGCGGCGACGTCGAGGCAGCCTGCCGAAGCAAGGGACCGCTGACGTCGCCACGGACCACGCAGTCGCAGCCGCTTCCGCCGGCGGCGCTGATCGGGGCGCGCAGCAGACGCGCGTGAGCAGACGCGCGTGAGCAGGCGGTCGATCCCTTCAGCGACGCTCAGGAGAGCAGGCGACGCGCTCCCTCTCCTACAGCGAGGAGCACGGACACCACGAGGAGCATGCGCAACACGTAGCCGCCTCCGGCCCGCGCGAGCGCCTGGGGTGCGACGCCGTAGCGACCGACGAGGAACAGGTTCATGCCGGAGAGC
>JAZBPF010000484.1:0-9266 GCA_036351515.1 Pseudomonadales bacterium
CCTAGAATCCCGGGCCGACCCGGGCAGCGATGGGACCCGCGATCCATGACCTTCGTCGTCGGCGAGAACTGCATCAAGTGCAAGCACACGGACTGCGTGGAAGTCTGTCCCGTGGACTGCTTCTACGAGGGCCCGAACTTCCTCGTGATCCATCCGGACGAGTGCATCGACTGCGCGCTCTGCGAACCCGAGTGCCCGGTGGACGCGATCTTCTCCGAGGACGAGCTGCCCGACGACCAGAAGCAGTTCCTCGAGCTCAACGCCGAGCTCGCCGAGCTCTGGCCGAACATCACCGAGAAGAAGGACGCGCTGCCGGACGCCGAGGAATGGGACGGCGTCGAGGGCAAGCTCCAGCACCTCGAGCGCTGACCCTTCAGCGCGCGGGCAGCTGCCGCAGGGGATCCACGGGCTCTCCGTTCCGGCGGATCTCGAAGTGCAGCAGGGGCGCCTCGCCGTCCGCGGCCTCGAGCCGGGCGATGCGGTCCCCACGGGCCAGCCGCTGTCCCTCCTTCACCAGGATCCGGGCGCCGAGGCCGTAGGCCGAGAGCCAGGTGTCGTCGTGCTTGACGATGACCAGCTGCGCGAAGCCCCGCAGCCCCGTACCCGCGTAGACGATCTCCCCCGGCGCGGCCACGCGCACGTCCGCCCCCGCGCTCCCGCGCAGGTCGATGCCCTGGTTCAGCGCCGAGCCGCTGCGCGCGAAGCCGCGGACGACCGGACCGGCGAGGGGCCAGTCCCAGCGCGGGGCCGCGCTCGGCGCGGGCGCCGGGGCCCGCCGCGCGGCCGACGGGGAGGAGGAGCCGGAGGCCTCGCCGCGGGCCGTTCCCGTCGGCGCCCCGGCGCTCGCGAGCACGAGACGCTGCCCGGCGCGGATCGTCCAGGGTGGTCCGATGCCGTTGCGCCGGGCGAGCTCGCGCCAGTCGAGGCCGTGGCGCCAGGCGATGGAGTAGAGGGTGTCGCCCTCGCGCACCCGATAGGCCCCCGACGGCGGCGCGCTGCCGCGGGACGCGGCGGCGCTCCCGCCGCTGCGCTCGGACACGGGGGCCGGCGTGTGGACGCAGCCGGCGAGCAGGAGCAGCAGCAGGAGCGCGCCGGCGAGGGTCCGTCCCGGCTCAGGCGCTGCGCCCGCGGGACAGCCGGTCGAGGAGGAACACGACCGCCAGCCCCGCGCACACGGCCAGGCCGGCGCCGGCCACGAGCGGATCCTCACCGTACATCTCCTGGAACAGGGTCGGACTGACCGGGGTGACGAGCACGGGCACGGCCTCGCCGTCCGCGTCGAGGTAGTAGCTGAGGGTCTGGCGCCACGGCCACAATTTTTGCAGCGACCCGGCCATGAAGCCACAGAGCAGCGCCAGCGTGACCCGGTAGTGATGGCGCAGCAGCCAGGTCAGGAGCCGCGAGAACAGGAGCAGGCCCGTGACGCAGCCCGCGCCCAGCACGGCGAGCAGCGACAGGTCGAGCTCCGCGAGGGCCCGGATCACGCGCGGGTACTGGCCGAGCAGGAGGAGCATGAAACTGCCCGACACGCCCGGGAGGATCCAGGCGCAGACGGCGACCGCGCCGGCGGCGAAGGTGACCGCCGGATGCTCCACCACCGGCAGGCCCATGGTGCTCGAGAGCACGAGCCCGAGCACCACCCCGAGGATCCCGAAGGCCGAAGTCTCGAGGTTCCAGGGCGCGACGTGCCGCGCCACGTGGACCACGGAGGCGAGGATCAGGCCGAAGAAGAAGGCCCAGAGCAGGATCTCGTGCGCGCGCAGGAGCCACTCGATGGTCGAGGCGAGGCCCACGACGGCGGCGCCCATGCCGAGGGCGAGGGCCAGCAGGAAGCCGGCGTTCACGTGCCGCCAGGCCTCCGCCACGCGGCCCCGCAGCAGCAGGCGCAGGAACGCCCCGTCGACGGCCCGGAGCGCGCCGACGAGTTCCAGATAGATGCCCGTGACGAAGGCGATGGTCCCGCCGGAGACGCCCGGGACCAGCTCGGCGACGCCCATGGCGGCGCCGCGGCCCACCACCCCCGCCCAGGCGAGGGGCCCCCGGCGCTCCCGCGGCGCCTCGGCGCTCATCGCTGGGTCCCTCCGAGCATGGGCACGAAGCGCACCGTCTCCAGGAGCTCGCGTTCGAAGCCGGCGGCCGTGCGCCGGATGCGCACGAGCTGCTGCACCGCGCCGTCCCCGACGGGCAGCACCAGGCGCCCCCCGACGGCGAGCTGCTCGAGGAGCGCCTCGGGCACGGTCCGGGGCGCCGCCGCCGCGAGGATGCCGTCGAAGGGTCCCTTCTCGGGCCAACCCACCGTGCCGTCCGCGTGGCGCAGGGTGACGTTGCGCAGGCGCAGCGTGCCCATGTGCGTGCGGGCCCGCTCCAGGAGCGGGCGGATCCGCTCCACGGACCACACCTGCCCCACGAGCGGCGCCAGCACCGCCGTCTGGTAGCCGCAGCCGGTTCCGATCTCGAGCACGGAGGCGAGCGGCCCGTCCTCGAGGAGGGCCTCGGTCATGCGTGCCACGACCCGGGGCTGACTGATGGTCTGCTGATGGCCGATGGGCAGCGCCGTGTCCTCGTAGGCCCGGTGCGCGAGGGCCTCGTCCACGAAGATGTGCCGGGGCGTGCGCCGGATCACCTCGAGGACGCGCTCGTCGCCGATGCCGCCGTCGCGCAGCCGCTGCACGAGCCGGTCCCGGGTGCGCTGGGAGGTGAAGCCGATGCCGGAGAGGCGGATGTCGTTCACGGCGGACTCCCACCGTGCTCGGGGGCCGGCGCCGCCGCGTCCCGCAGGGGCCCCAGGGCCGCGAGGACGGCGGTGGCGAAGGCCCCCGGCGGCAGCTCGAAGGCGAGCTCGAGGGCCTCGTCGTCGCTCGTGACCTCCGGCGAAGCGAGCCGCAGCACGAGGGGGCGCCGTGCCTGCTCGAGGCCCGCGTGCTCGAGGCGCTCGCACCAGGCGCCGTGGTCCGCGAGCGCCGCCGCCTCGACGAGCGCCGCCGCGCCCGTGACCGGGGACCGGCCGCGCCCCCAGAGCGGCCCCGTGGGGAGACCGGCCTCGGCGACGTCCCCCTCGAGGACCGTGGCCGCGGTCCCCGCGCGCACCCGGGCCGCGAGGACGAGGTTGAAGAGCTGCGCCCGGGCCGCGGACAGGATGCGACCCCGGCTCGCCCCCCGCGGCGGCAGGCGACCACCCCGGACCCAGGCCGCGGCGGCCGCGAGGTTCGCGCCGTCGCGCCCGAAGCGCTGGGGCCCGAAGTAGTTCGGCACCGGCTCGACGAGGCGCGCCGCGACCGGCGCCGCGAGGGCTGTCGCGTCGCCCTCGTCCGGATGCACGCGCAGGCGGAAGCGATTGCCCGCGTGATCACCGCGGCGCAGCTTGCGAACGTGGCGGGCGCTCGCGAGCACCTCCCAGCCGTCGCCCCCCTCCCCCGCGGCCGGCGCGAAGGCGCCTCCCGGATCGCGGACGCTGAACCACTGGGTGGTCACCGCGTGCCGGTCCTTCTCGCCGCACCAGGACACGTCGGCCACCGGAACCTCCGCCCGCCGCGCGACCTCGGCGCCGACCCAGGCCGTGTTGGCGCCCCGCTTGCGCACCTGCACGAGCACGTGCTCGCCGGCGCCCGCGGGCGCGAAGCCGAGCACCTCGTCCACACGGAAGTCCTCCGGACGGCGGCGGTAGCGCCCGCGCAGCACCGCCACGCCCGCCTGCGGCAGGGCCTGCGCCGCTCCCGGAGCCGCCCCGCTCACGGCCCCGCCCGCCGCTCGACGAGCACCACCGCGTGCGCCGCGAGCCCCTCGCGCCGCCCGACCGCGTCCAGCCCCTCGGTCGTGGTCGCCTTCACGTTCACGGCCTCCCGGGCGAGGCCCAGGTCCGCGGCGAGGGTCCCGGCCATGGCGTCCACGTGGGCGGCCACGCGGGGCGCCTCGGCCACGAGCGTGAGGTCCGCGTTCGCGGGCACCCAGCCCGCGGCGGCCACGCGGCCGACCACCTCGCGCAGGAGCACACGGCTGTCGGCGCCGGCGAAGCGCGGGTCCGTGTCCGGGAAGTGCCGGCCGATGTCGCCGAGCGCCGCCGCCCCGAGGAGCGCGTCGCAGAGCGCGTGGATCAGCACGTCGCCGTCGGAGTGCGCGAGCACCGGGCGCTCGCTCGGGACGTCCACGCCCCCGAGGCGGATCGTGCCGGTGCCCTGCCCCGCCTCGCCGAAGCGGTGCACGTCGAAGCCGTGGCCGACGCGGAAGCCGCTCATCCGGCCGGCTCCGCCGCCGTCTCGGCGAGCCAGTAGCGCGCGAGCGCGAGGTCCTCCGGCCGCGTGACCTTCAGGTTCCGGACGCTCCCCTCCACCAGCAATGGCCGCGCGCCCGCGGCCTCCATGGCCGAGGCCTCGTCGGTCACGGACCGGCCACCCTCGAGGGCCGCGCGGAGCGCGGCGCGGAGCCGGCCGAAGGGGAAGAGCTGGGGCGTCTGCGCGAGCCAGAGGTGCGAACGGTCGCAGCTCTCCTCGACCCGCGCCGGCGCATCGATCGCCGCACGCTTGACGGTCTCGCTCACGGGCACGGCGAGCAGGCCGCCGTCCGGATGCGTCCCCGCGGCCCCGAGCAGCCGACGCACGAGGGCCGCCGTGAGGCAGGGGCGCGCGGCGTCGTGCACGAGCACCGGGTCCTCCGCCGCCGCCCGCGGCGCGAGGTACTCGAGGCCGGCGAGCACGCTGTGGGCCCGCTCGGCGCCGCCGCGGCGGACCACCTCCACCGGCGGCACGAGGGCGCAGCCGTCCACGAAGGGGTCCTCCGGCGCCACGACCACGGCGATCGCCACCGGCTCCAGGGCCCGCAGGGCGTCGAGCGCGTGGTCGAGGAGCGGGCGGCCGGCGAGCTCGAGGTACTGCTTCGGGCGGCCGGCGTCCATGCGACGTCCGGCGCCGCCCGCGGGGACGACGCACCAGAGCTTCACGGTGCGGGCACCGGCCGGCCCCGGCCTGGGCGCCGGGGGTCAGGGTGCATCGTCGGGCAGGATCATGATGAAGGTCTCGCCCTCGCGGATCATGCCGAGGTCGGTCCGGGCCCGGGCCTCGAGCCGTTCCGGATCGGCCTTGAGCGCCCGCACTTCCGCGGCGAGCACCGCATTGTCGCCCTCCAGGGTCGCGATCTCCGCCCGGGCCCGGACCACCCGGTCCTCGAGTTCGGCGACCTCGGCCCAGCTGCCCTTGCCGGACCAGAGCCGGAACTGGAGGGCGAGCACGGCGAGCGCCAGGGCCAGCGCGAGGCCCTCGCCGACGCCGAAGCGGCGACGCTCAGGCGCGGAACTCGGCCCGGCCCCGGTACGGCGCGCCGTCACCGAGCACCTCCTCGATCCGCAGGAGCTGGTTGTACTTCGCCACCCGGTCGGACCGGCACAGGGAGCCGGTCTTGATCTGCCCCGCCCCGGTGGCGACGGCGAGATCCGCGATGGTCGTGTCCTCGGTCTCCCCGGAGCGGTGCGAGATCACGCTCGCATAGCCCGCCTCCCGCGCCAGGGCGATGGCGTCGAGGGTCTCCGAGAGCGTGCCGATCTGGTTCAGCTTGATCAGGATGGCGTTCGCGACGCCGGCCTCGATGCCCTTCGCGAGGATCGCAGTGTTCGTCACGAAGAGATCGTCGCCGACGAGCTGGACCCGGTTCCCGAGCCGCTCCGTGAGCGTCTTCCAGCCGTCCCAGTCGGACTCGTCCATGCCGTCCTCGACGGACAGGATCGGATAGCGGTCGCAGAGCTCGGCGAGATAGCCGGCGAAGTCCGCCGCGTCGTAGCGCTTCCCCTCGCCGGCGAGGTCGTAGACGCCGTCGCGGTAGAACTCGCTCGCGGCGCAGTCGAGCGCCAGGGTCACGTCGTCCCCGAGCCGGTAGCCGGCCCGCTCCACGGCCTCGGCGATCACCTCGAGCGCCGCCGCGTTCGACGGCAGATCCGGAGCGAAGCCGCCCTCGTCCCCCACGGCCGTCGCGAGACCCCGGCCCGAGAGCACCTTCTTCAGCGCGTGGAAGATCTCCGCCCCGCAGCGCAGAGCCTCGGCGAAGCTCGGGGCCGAGACCGGCTGGATCATGAACTCCTGGATGTCGACGTTGTTGTCCGCGTGCTCGCCGCCGTTGAGGATGTTCATCATCGGCACCGGCATGGAGTAGCGGGTGCCGGCGATCGCGGCGACGTGTTCGTAGAGCGGCCGGCCGGTGGCGGTGGCGGCGGCCTTCGCGGCCGCGAGGGACACGGCGAGGATGGCGTTCGCGCCGAGCCGGCCCTTGTTGTCCGTGCCGTCGAGTTCGCACAGGCGTCCGTCGAGCGCCCGCTGGGCCGTGGCGTCCTGTCCCTTCAGGGCCGCCGCGACCTCCTCGTTCACGTTGGCCACGGCCCGGCGCACGCCCTTGCCGCCGTAGCGCTCCGCGTCGCCGTCGCGCAGCTCCAGGGCCTCCCGCGAGCCCGTGGAGGCCCCGGAGGGCGCGCAGGCGCGCCCGACCGATCCGTCCTCGAGGCGGACGTCCGCCTCCACCGTGGGATTGCCGCGGGAATCCAGCACCTCCCGCGCGCGTACTTCGACGATCCGGCTCACCGCCCCTCCTCGCTCCCCGTGCCCCGCCGCCGCTCAGGCGGTCGCGAGCGCCTCTTCCGCGTAGGGCCGCCCCTTCACGACCCGATCGAGCTCCACCAGCACCTCCAGCAGGGCCCGCATGTGGCCGAGGGGCCAGGAGTTGGGTCCGTCCGAGAGCGCCTCCTCGGGCCTCGGATGGGTCTCCATGAACAGGCCGGCGACCCCGGCGGCGACGGCCGAACGGGCGAGCACGGGAACCACCTCGCGCATGCCGCCGGAGGCCGAGCCCTTGCCGCCCGGCAGCTGGGCGCTGTGCGTGGCGTCGTAGACCACCGGGCAGCCGGTCTCGCGCATGATGGAGAGCGAACGCATGTCGGAGACGAGGTTGTTGTAGCCGAAGCTCACCCCGCGTTCGCAGACCATGAGCTGCCCGTTGCCGGTGGCGCGCGCCTTCTCGACCACGTTCGTCATGTCGCCGGGCGCCAGGAACTGGCCCTTCTTGATGTTCACGGGCCGCCCCTGGCGGCACACGTTCTGGATGAAGTTCGTCTGCCGGCACAGGAAGGCCGGCGTCTGCAGCACGTCCACGACCTCCGCCACCTCGTCCAGGGGCGTGTCCTCGTGCACGTCGGTCAGCACCGGCACGTCGAGCTGGCGGCGCACCTCGGCGAGGACCCGCAGCCCCTCCTCGATGCCGGGCCCCCGGTAGCTCGCGTGGGAGGAGCGGTTGGCCTTGTCGAAGGAGGACTTGTAGACGAAGGGAACGCCGAGCTCCGCGCACAGCTCCTTGAGCTGCCCGGCGGTGTCGAGGGCGAGGCCCTCGCTCTCGATGACGCAGGGACCGGCGATGAGGAACAGGGGCCGGTCGGGCCCCACCTGGTGTCCGCAGAGATCCATGGAATCACTCGCTGATGCGCATCCGGCGCCGCGCGCGCCGCGAAGGCGCGCATCTTACCCGCCCCGCGGTGGCCACCCAAGGGCGGCGGACCTCGGCTCAGCCCCCCGCCGCGACCGGCTGCGGATCGTCGCCGGCGCCCCGCTCCGAGGCCGCCGCCAGCGCGGCGCGCACGAAGCCCAGGAACAGCGGGTGTCCCTCGCGCGGCGTGGAGGTGAACTCCGGATGGAACTGGCTCGCCACGAACCAGGGATGCCCGGGCAGCTCGATCATCTCCACGAGGCCGTCCGGCAGGGACCGGCCGGCGACGCGCAGCCCGGCGGCCTCGAGCCGCGGCACGTAGTGCTCGTTCACCTCGTAGCGGTGCCGATGGCGCTCGGCGATGAGCTCCTCGCCGTAGATCTCGCGGGCGAGGGAACCGGGCTCCAGGCGGCACTGCTGCTCGCCGAGGCGCATGGTGCCGCCGAGGTCCGAGCGGTCGCTGCGCGTCTCCACGCGCCCGTCCTGTTCGGTCCATTCCGTGACCAGGGCGACCACGGGCCAGGGCGTGACCGGATCGTTCTCCGTGGAGTTCGCCCCGCTCATGCCGGCCACGTCGCGGGCGAACTCGATGATCGCCGCGTGCAGGCCGTAGCAGATGCCGAGGTAGGGCACGCCCCGCTCCCGGGCGTAGCGGGCCGCGGCGATCTTGCCCTCGAAGCCCCGTTCCCCGAAGCCGCCGGGGACGAGGATCGCGTCCACGTGCGCGAGGCGCCGGGTGCCCTCGCGCTCGAGGTCCTCCGCGTCGATGGCCTCGATGTTCACGCGCGTGCGGGTCTGGATCCCGGCGTGGGTGATCGCCTCGATGAGCGACTTGTAGGCGTCCAGCAGGTCCATGTACTTGCCGACCATGCCGATGGTCACGGTCCGCTCCGGATGGAGCTGGGCGTCGCGCACCCGCGCCCACTCGGAGAGGTCCGCCGGCGCACAGTCGATGCGCAGCTTCTCGCAGACGATGGCGTCCAGGCCGCGCTCGTGGAGCATGAGCGGGATCTCGTAGATGGTCTCCGCGTCCTGGAGCGGGACCACGGCCCGTTCCTCCACGTTCGTGAACAGCGCGATCTTCCGGAGCGCCCCCTCGCCGATCTCGTGATCGGAGCGGCACACGAGCACGTCCGGCTGCAGGCCGATGGAGCGCAGCTCCTTCACGGAGTGCTGCGTGGGCTTGGTCTTGGTCTCGCCGGCGGTGGCGATGTAGGGCACGAGCGTCAGGTGGATGAGCAGGCAGTTGGACGCGCCGACCTCCAGGCGCAGCTGCCGGATCGCCTCGAGGAAGGGCTGCGACTCGATGTCGCCGACGGTACCGCCGATCTCCACGAGCGCCACGTCGTAGCCCTGGGCGCCCTCGTGGATGCGCCGCTTGATCTCGTCCGTGACGTGCGGGATGACCTGCACGGTCCCGCCGAGGTAGTCCCCGCGACGCTCCTTGCGCAGCACCTCGGCGTAGATGCTGCCCGTGGTGAAGTTGTTGCGCTTCGTCATGCGCGCGCGCAGGAAGCGCTCGTAGTGCCCGAGGTCGAGATCCGTCTCGGCACCGTCGGCGGTGACGAACACCTCGCCGTGCTGGAACGGGCTCATGGTGCCCGGATCGACGTTGATGTACGGATCGAGCTTGAGGATCGTGACCTTCAGGCCGCGCGCCTCGAGGATGGCGGCGAGCGAGGCGGCGAGAATGCCCTTTCCGAGCGAGGAGACCACCCCGCCGGTCACGCAGATGTATTGCGTCATGGGACTCCCATCCCGGTCAGGGACCGCCGGCAGAGCGATCGCGGAGATGGGAGTTCAGCCTAGCAGCG
>JAZBPF010000485.1:0-2108 GCA_036351515.1 Pseudomonadales bacterium
AACGGCGACTCCTATCACGGCGGTGCATTGTCGGCCGGTGTGCTCTACAACGCCGGAACAACGACCGACCTCACGGCTGACGCCGAGATTATCGTCGGGCCTTTCGGCACGAACGGCGGCAACAAGGTCTACACCGTGAGCTACGAGTTCGGGGCTGGATCACAGTCAGCCTCTCAGGTCACCTATAGCTCCTCCGCTGAGGTCCGCCTGTACCGAAAGATCGGATCGACGGAAACGCACATCGCTACGCTCAACGCGAGCGGCAGCGTCTCCTCGTACTACGACTCCGAGTTCAACGCTTGGGTCAACTCCGAGTCCTTCGGCGGCTCCACGACCTACACCGACAACGATCCGTCCACGTCGCCCTTCACCCTTCGCGCGGAGCTTCATTCCCGCTCCGTGTACCACAACCTGACCGTCTCGCTCCAGAAGATCACGGTCACATCAACCGAGGAGTAATCCCATGGAAGAGTTCATCAAGACTCTCAACGAGCGGCTGCAGGCCGCACTTGCTCAGAAGGCTCTGCTGGACGAGCAGATCGTCGGACTCCGGTCCGCAATCCAGGGCGCGCAGGGCGCTGCCCAGACGGCCAAGGCCGCCGAGAAGGAACAGAAACCCGAAGACGAGTAAGAGGTAACTCATGGCTTCCAACATCAGCAACGCCACACTGGCGCAGAAGATCAGTGATCTGATCGCTAAGTGGGACAACCGGGAGAAGGAGTTTCAGGCTTGGCTCTCCGGCGATGTTGGAGCCGGCCCAAACTCTGACGGCAAGTACCCTCTCACCGATTACCTTGGGACCACCCGCCTGACCACCGCTCCTGCCCAGCTTGAAGACGACGTCTTGGGCGCGGTAGGAGCGGCTCAGGCGGCGTCTACGGCGGCTTCGGATTCCGAGACCAACGCCGCTGCCTCCGAGGCTGCTGCGGCTGCCTCCGCGTCGAGCGCCGAGTCCTACCGGGACACCGCGCTGTCCTACAAGAACGACGCCGAGACGGCCGAGGCCGGCGCGATCAACGCGCAGAACAACGCCATCGCGCAGAAACAGGCCGCCCAGGCAGCGCGAGACAAGGCCGAGAAGTGGGCCGAAGAGGATCAGGACGTAGAGGTCGAGACCGGCCTGTACTCCGCGAAGCATTGGGCTCTCACCGCGCAGGACTTCGTGCCTGCCATCGACACGGGCGCGTATCGGCTGACCGCTGATCCTGTCCCGTGGGCTGACCTGTCGGGTGTCCCTTCGACGTTCACTCCTGCCTCGCATGGTCACGATTGGGCTGACCTGTCGAATCTTCCGGCTTTTGCAACCAGATGGCCTTCGTGGACTGAGGTTACGTCGAAGCCATCGACATTTACGCCTAGTGCCCACACCCACGGCAACGCGGACATAACCGATGTTGCGTGGTCGAAGCTGACGGGCGTCCCCTCTACGTTCGCCCCGTCTTCCCATGGACACGCTTGGGGTGACCTGAGTGGCGTCCCGAGCTTCGCCACTCGCTGGCCGACTTGGTCGGAAGTGACGAGCAAGCCGACGACCTTCGCCCCGTCCGCTCACACTCACCCGTGGGCCGAAGTGACGGGCGCGCCGGCGACCGCCACGCGCTGGCCGTCGTGGGGCGAGGTGACCAGCAAGCCGACGACCTTCGCGCCGTCCGCGCATGGTCACGCCATCGCTGATGTCACCGGCCTGCAAGCCGCGCTCGACGGGAAGGCGGCGGCGAGCCACACCCACAGCTACCTCCCGCTGTCCGGCGGGACGCTCACGGGCAACCTTGAGATTGATAGGGCTTCCGATAGCTACATCAGGTTCCGCTCAAGCGGCATAATCAAGGGCTACCTCTACAGCAACGGGTCGTCGCAGACCGGCTTTCTCAACAATACCGGCGGTTGGAAGTTCCGCATCGACAACGACGGCACCATGTCCGTTGGCTCCGTCCCTTGGGCGCGGCTCACGGGTGTCCCCTCGACCTTCGCCCCCTCGGCGCATACCCATGACTACCTCCCGCTGGCCGGTGGCACCATGACGGGTGCTATCGACTTCGTCGGTACTTCCATTTCCGACTACAACACCGTAGGTGCGCCCTATGGTGGCATGCGGATTATCCGGGCA
>JAZBPF010000486.1:0-3385 GCA_036351515.1 Pseudomonadales bacterium
GCGCCAACGGTCCCGTGCTCCTCGGCTATCGCCATCCGGCCGTGGAGGCCGCGGCCGCGGCCCAGGCCGCCCGGGGCGACAGCATGACCGGCTTCCCGCCGGTGCTCATCGCCTGGATCGAACGGCTCCTCGCCCAGTTCCCCGGCTTCGCCTGGGGTGTCGTCGGCAAGAACGGCTCCGACGTGGTCTCCCTCGCCCTGCGGGTCGCCCGCGTGGCCACGGACCGGCCGGACGTGGTCGCCTTCGAGCGCGCCTGGCACGGCTTCGACCCGGAGCTCGCGATCCGTCCCGACCGCGTCCCCGCCGACGGCCAGGCCCATCTGCGGCGCCTGCCCTGGAACGACGTGGAGGCCCTCGAGCACTGGCTCGAGCAGCACGGGGAACGGACTGCCGCCATCGTCCTGAACCCGCTCGACCAGGTCCTCGTGCGCACGACCCACGAGCTCGCGCCGGAGATGGTGGCGGCGCTGCACCGGGCCCGGGAGCGCCACGGCTGCCTCCTCGTGCTCGACGACGTGCGCCACGGCCTGCGCCTGCACGCCGAGGGCTCGCACCGGGCCCTCGGCCTCGATCCGGACTTCCTCTGCGTGGGCAAGGCCATCGCCAACGGCTACGCCACGGCGGCGCTGCTCGGGCGGCCGGCGACGCGGGGTCCCGCCGCCAAGATCCCCTTCACGGCGTCCTTCGCCTTCGGCGCCGTCGCCTGCGCGGCGGGCATCGCGACGCTGGACGCCTACGGGGAGACGGACGCGCTCGCGCGCATGGAGCGTTCCGGGCGCCGGCTCGTGGACGGGCTCGCCCGGGCCGCCGCGGAAGCCGGGCACCGGGTGGAGCTCTCGGGCCCCCCGACCATGCCCACGCTCCGCTTCGAAGGGGAGAGCAGCTTCTCCCGGGGGCAGCAGTTCGCGCGCGAGGCGGCCCTCCGGGGGGTGCTGTTCCACCCGGCGCTCAACTGGTTCCTGTCGGCCGCGCACGACGACGCGGCGATCGACGAGGCCCTCGCCGTCGCCGCCGAGGCCTTCGCGGCGACGCCGCCGCTCGAGCGCTTCGACTGACTCAGAACCCCAGCATCTGCTTGCCGCCGAGCAGGTGCAGGTGCAGGTGGTAGACGGTCTGCCCGCCCTGTTCCCGGCAGTTCATGATCAGCCGGTAGCCGGACTCGGCGATGCCCTCCTTCCGCGCGAGCTGCTGCGCCGTGAGCAGCATGTGGCCGAGGAGCGGCTGGTGCGCCTCGGTGGCGTCGTCGAGCGTGGGGATCTCCTCCTGCTTCGGGAGGATGAGCAGGTGCACGGGCGCCTGCGGATTGATGTCCCGGATGGCGATGACGTGGTCGTCCTCGTGGACGATCTCCGCGGGAACCTCGCGGCGGATGATCTTGCCGAAGATGGTGTCCATGGTCCCTCCCGTCGCAGGTCGGCGCCGGGAGCATACCAGCCGGCCCGGGCCGCCGGCGGCGGGCTGCTAGAGTAGGGGTGCGCGCCGGCCGGGCGCGCGCCGCTTTCGGAGGTGGAATGCGCGCAGGGAGGGACGGAGCCGCCGCCGGCGGTGGAACCCGCCCCCGGGGCGCCGGCACCTTCGCCTCCCTGGCGGTCCGCGACTACCGCTGTCTGTGGATCGCGAACCTCGCCGCCACCTTCGCCATGCAGATGGCCCAGGTGGCCCGGGGCTGGCTCGTCTACGCCATGACCGGCTCCGCCGTGCAGCTCGCCTGGGTGATGCTCTCCTTCCTCGCGCCGACGATCCTCTTCTCCCTGCCGGGCGGCGTGCTCGCCGACCGCATCGACAAGAAGCGCATCCTCGTCTGGGCCCAGGGGCTGAACTGCCTGTCCACGGCGGGGCTCGCGCTCATCGTCTACCGCGGCGACATCGCCTTCTGGCACTTCATCGCCTTCGGGCTCTTCAACGGTTCCGTGCTCGCCCTGTCCATGCCCGCGCGGCAGGCGGTGATTCCCGAGATCGTCGGGGAACGGCTGATCTTCAACGCGATCTCCCTGTCCTCGGCGAGCATGAACCTCTCGCGGGTGCTGGGTCCCGCGGCGGCCGGCGCGCTCATCGCGCTCCTGGCCGGCGGGGACACGGGCTCCGCCACCGGCGTGGGCATCGTCTTCTTCCTCATCGCGGGGCTCTACGGGCTCTCCTCCGCGGCCACGCTGTTCATGCGCCACCGGGGCCGTCCCGCGGCGACGCAGCGCCCCGGCGTGCTGGCCGAGGTCCGCGAGGGCCTCGCCTACATCGGCGGGAGTCCCGTACTCCGGGCCCTGGTCGTACTGGCCTTCGCGACGCTGCTCTTCGGCATGCCCATGCAGTTCCTCATGCCGGCCTTCAACGAGGACGCGCTCGGCGGCGGTCCCGACGACCTCGGCCTGCTCATGAGCGCCATGGGCGTCGGCGCGATCACCGGGTCCCTCGCCCTCGCGCGCATGGGCGAGGCGCGGCGCAAGGGCTGGCTCATGCTCGCGGCGGCCCTCGCCTGGGCCGTGGCCACGGCCTGGTTCGCCCACGCCCGGGACGTGGGCGCCGCGCTGCCCCTGGCGGCGCTCACGGGCCTGTTCAGCGCCGGCTTCATGTCCATGAACAACAGCCTCATCCAGCTCGCCGTGGACCGGCACATGCGCGGGCGCGTCATGAGCATGGTCATGATGATCTGGGGGCTCATGCCGCTGGGGGTCGTGCCCGTGAGCTTCCTCGCCGAGCGGATCGGTGTGGGGCCGGCCCTCGAGCTCTCCGCCGTGGCCCTGGCCCTGCTCACGGTCGCGGCCGCCGCGCTCCTGCCCGAGCTCCGTGCGATCGACCGGGGCTACGGCGGCGATCCCGAAGCCGTCGGCCGCGCCGCGGCCGGCCCGGAGCGAGGCTCCGCGGGCGGCTGATCGCGGCCGCGGTGCCGCTCGGCGGTCCCCCCCGGGGCCGAGGACGGGGCGGCGGCCCAGGGCCTGCTAGCCTTCGCGGCGCTCCCGGGTCCACCGCGACCCGCCCGTCGACGGAACCGCCTTGCGCCGCACCCTGCTCCCGGTCCTCCTCGCGTGCGCCGCGACGCTGCCCGTCGACGCCCGCGCGCTGCAGCTTCCCGCCACCGTGGAGCTCTGGTTCCAGACCGGCGGACCGGCCCGCTGCGCGAGCATCGGCGACTGGTACACGTCCGCTCGCGGCGGTCCCGGTTGCGGCAACCCCTCCGCGCCGAGCGGGAATCCCGGTCGCCACGAGCTGCGCCTGCGGGTGCCCGAGGCGACGGGCAGCGCCACCCTCCGCGTGCTCGACGCCGAGTCCGCCACGGGCCCCGGCGACCTCGACGAGGTCATCGGCGGCCGGGAGGATCCGGTGCGCTTCTGGCTCGAGGATCCGGACGGGGTCGTCACCGCCGACGTCACCCTGCCGGGCGGCACGCCCC
>JAZBPF010000487.1:0-5114 GCA_036351515.1 Pseudomonadales bacterium
CACGCTGATCGTCAACGGCGTGGAGTGCGAGCCGCGGCTCACGAGCGACTACCGGGTCATGCTCGAGCAGACCGCGGACCTGCTCACGGGCGTGCGCTACCTCACGCGGCTGCTCGGCGGCCCGCGGGTGCTCGTCGCCGTGGAGACCCACTACCACGCGGCGGCCGAACGGGTGCGCGTCGCCGCGGCGGAGGCCGGTGTGGCCCTCGAGGTCGTGGAGCTGCCGGTGAAGTATCCGCAGGGGGCCGAGAAGGTGCTGCTCCGCACGCTCCTCGGCCGCGAGGTGCCCTCCGGGGGCCTGCCCTCGGACGTGGACGCCACCTGCGTGAACGTGGCCACGGCCGCCGAGATCGGCCGCCTGCTGCCCCACGGCCGCGGCATCCAGGAGCGCATCGTCACCCTCGCGGGCCCGGCCCTCGCGCGCCCGGGGAACTACCGCATGGCCATCGGCACCCCCCTGCGCTTCGCCCTCGAGCAGGCCGGCGCGAGCGAGGACCTCGCACGCGTGTTCGTGGGCGGACCCATGATGGGCCAGGCCGTGGCGGACCTCGACGCACCGATCACCAAGGGCATCGGCGGCCTCGTCGCCTTCACGGCGGCGGAGACGAAGCCGCAGGTTGAATACCCCTGCATCCACTGCGGCGCCTGCGTGGACGCCTGCCCCCTGTTCCTGAACCCCTTCGAGCTCGGCCGCCACGCCCGCGCGGGGGAACACGCCGCCATGGCCGAGCGCTACCACCTGGCGGACTGCTTCGAGTGCGGCGCCTGCAGCTACGTCTGTCCCTCGCACATCCCGCTGGTGCAGGAGTTCCGCGCCGCGAAGGCGGCCCTGCGCCGGGAGGCCGTCGCGTGACGTTTCCGCTGACCCTCGCGCCCTCGCCGCACGTGGCGAGCGGCGCCGCCGTGAACGGGATCATGGTGCGGGTGGCGCTCGCGCTGCTCCCGGCCGTGGGCGTCGCCCTCTGGCAGTTCGGGCTCGCCGCGCTCGCGACGCTCGCGGTCGCCGTCGCCGCCTGTCTCGCCACGGAGGCGGCATGCGCCCCGACCGGGCAGCGCCTGCGCCGCCTCGGCGACGGGTCGGTGCTCGTGACGGGCCTGCTCTACGGCATGGTCCTGCCCCCGGCCCTGCCCCTGTGGATGACCGCCCTCGGCGCGGTCTTCGGCGTCGGCGTCGGCAAGACGCTCTTCGGCGGCCTCGGGGCCAACCCCTTCAATCCCGCCCTCGTGGGCCGGGCCTTCCTGCAGGCGGCCTTCCCCGCGGCCATGACCGCCTGGACCCTGCCCGGGCTCGCCGGGCGCTTCGCGGCCCTCCCGGAGACCCAGACCGTCGCGCCCTTCGCGGCGCCGACCCTCGACGGCTGGACCGGCGCCACGCCGCTGGCGGCCTGGAAGTTCGACGGGGACCCGACGGCGCTGGCCGACCTCGCCCTCGGCACCGTGGCCGGGAGCACGGGCGAGACCGGAGCCCTCGCGCTCCTCGCCGGCGGCCTCTGGCTCGCCGTCGTGCGCGTGATCGACTGGCGCATCCCCGTGGCGATCCTGGCCGTCACGGGCGGGATCGCCGCCATCTTCCACGCCCTCGACCCCGCGCGCTGGCCCGACGCCCTGTTCACGATCGGCTCCGGCGGGCTGCTCCTCGGCGCCTGGTTCATGGCCACGGACCCCGTGGCCTCGCCGGCGACGCGGGGCGGGCGCTGGCTCTACGGCGCCCTGATCGGCGTGCTCGTCATGGCGATCCGCTTCGCCGGCGGCCTGCCGGAGGGCGTGATGTACGCGATCCTCTTCGCCAACGCCGTGGGTCCGCACCTCGACCGGCTCGTGCAGCCGCGCCCCTACGGCGCCGTCGGTGCGAGGAGCCGGCCGTGACCGTCGCCGCCGCGCCTGCCCCGGTTCCGCTGCGTCGCTACGCGGTGCTCGTGGCGCTCTCCCTCGCCTGCGGCGCGCTCCTCGCCGGCGCGGCGGCGCTCACCCGGCCCGCCATCGAGCGTCAGCAGGCCGAGCGCCTGGAGGCCGCGCTCACCCGGGTGCTGCCGGAGGCGACGCGTTTCGAGCCCCGCGGCGCCGGCGAGCCGGCCGCGGTCTTCGCGGGTCGGACCGCCGACGGCCGCCTCGCCGGCTACGCGCTCCGGGGCGCGGCCATGGGCTACGCGGATCGCATCGAGGTGCTCTACGGGTGGGATCCGGAGCGCGCCGTGGTGACCGGGCTCGTGGTCCTCGACCAGCGCGAGACGCCGGGGCTCGGCTCCCGCATCCGCGACGACGCGGCCTTCCACGCCTCGATCCGGGGACTGCCCCTCGCCCTCGCCGAGGACCGCCGGACCCTGCGCACGCCCGTCGCCCTCGCGGATCGCCGCGGTGGGAACGGAGCGGGCCGCATCGACGGAATCACCGGGGCCACGATCAGCTCCGTCGCCGTCGCCCGGGCCATAGAGGACAGCGCCGCGCGCTGGCTGCCGGAGCTCGTCGTGGGGGAGGAGGCGCCGTGAGCGACGTGCCGCTCACCGACCTGGACGCACCGCCGCCCGCGCGGACCACCTTCACGCGCGGCCTCGGTGCCGAGAACCCCGTGCTCGTGCAGGCCCTCGGCATGTGTCCGACGCTCGCGGTGACGAACAGCGCCGTGAACGCCCTCGCCATGGGCCTCGCCACCAGCCTCGTGCTGCTCGTCGCCGCGACCGTGGTCTCCGCCGCGCGGCACCGGATCCCGACGCAGGTGCGCATCGCGAGCTGGGTGCTCGTGATCGCCACCCTCGTGACCTGCGTCGACTACGGGCTGCAGGCCGTGGCCCTCGAGCTCCACGCGGAACTCGGCGCCTTCGTCTCCCTGATCGTCGTGAACTGCCTGATCCTCGGGCGCATGGAGGCCTTCGCGTCGAGGCAGCCCGTGCCGCTCGCGGTCGCGGACGCCCTCGGCATGGGCGCAGGTTTCACGGGGGCGCTCCTGGTGCTCGGCGTGCTCCGGGAGATCCTCGGCAGCGGCACCCTGTTCGGCGTCGCCGTGCTGCCGTCGTCCTTCCAGCCCTGGACCGTCATGCTCCTGCCCCCCGGGGGCTTCTTCGCCCTCGCCGCCGTGGTGCTCCTGCGCGCCGCGTGGCCGGGCCGGCCAGCGGAGGCCGACCGATGACGTCTCAGGATCCCCTGGCCCTGTTCCTCGACGCGGCGCTCGTGAACAACTTCGTGCTCGCCTACTTCCTCGGCATCTGCCCCTTCCTCGGCGTCTCCGGGCGCGTGGAGACGGCCCTGCGCATGGGCGCGGCCGTCTCCTTCGTGATGCTCGTCGCCTCCGTCTCCGCCTGGGGCCTGCAGACGCTCCTCGAGGCCGCGGACCTGCTCCAGCTGCGCCTCGTGGCGTTCGTGCTGGTGATCGCGACGCTCGTGCAGCTCGTGGAGCTGTTCGTCCGGCGCACGAGCCCGGCCCTCTTCGAGGCCCTCGGCATCTTCCTGCCGCTGATCACGACGAACTGCGCGATCCTCGGCCTCGCCCTGTTCCAGACCAACCGCGGCCTCGCCCTCGGCCCGTCCGTGGCCTACGCCCTCGGCGCCGGCGCCGGCTTCACGCTCGCGCTGCTGCTCATGGCCGGCGTGCGCGAGAAGCTGCGCTTCGCGCCGGTGCCCGCGAGCGCGCGCGGCATGGCCGGCTCGCTGGTGGTGGCCGGCATCCTCTCGCTCACCTTCATGGGCTTCGCCGGCATGGGGTCCGGGACGTGAGCGGCGCGCTGTTCACGGTACTGGCCGTGCCGGTGCTCCTCGCGCTGCATCTGTTCGTGGCGGACCGGGCCCGTCGCGCCGGAGGCGTCCCCCTGGACTGCGCGGGCTGCCGCGGCACGAGGTGCAGCGCGGCCCCATCATCCGATCCCGACGACGCGGCTCCGCCGCGAGGAGGCACCCGTGGCTGAGCCACACGCAACGGAACCCGGACGCCTCGAGATCGACCGGGCGCCGCGCCATCGCGCGACGCTCGTCGCGAGCGAGCGTCTGACCCCGCCCGACTCCCCGGAGGAGGTGCGCGAGCTGATCCTCGCGGTGGACGCGACGGTCCTGCCCCACCATCCGGGCCAGAGCGTCGCCGTCTTCGTGCCGGGCCCGCACCTGCACGGAAGCCGGGAGCTCGTGCGCCTGTACACGGTCGCGGATCTGCCCGGCATGTCGGGCGACGCGCCGCGGCTGCGCCTGTGCGTCCGCCGCTGCAGCTGGCTCGATCCGCACACGGGGGAACGGCACCCCGGCGTCGCCTCGAACTGGCTCTGCGATCTGCCCGAAGGCACGCAGCTCGAGATCGCGGGCCCGCTCGGGGAGCCCTTCCCGGTGCCCGACGATTCCGGAGCCGACCTCGTGCTCGTGGGCCTCGGCACCGGCATCGCGCCGTTCCGCGCGCTCCTGCGCCAGCTCCACGAACGCCAGCCGGACCGCAGCGGCCGCGTGCGGCTGTTCTACGGCGCCCGCTCGGGCCTCGAACTGCTCTACCTGAACGACTGGCGCGACGACGTCGCCCAGTACCTCGACGAGGACACCTGGCGCGCCGTCGAGGCCCTGAGCCCGCGACCCGCATGGGACGAACCCGCGGACCTCGAGGGCGCCCTCGCCGCCCACGAGGCCGAGCTCGGCGAACTCCTGCGCGCCCCGGACACGCACGTCTACCTCGCCGGCCTGGCCCGGGTCCGCGAAGCCTTCGACGCCGCCTGCGCGCGGATCCTCGGCTCGCAGGAGCGCTGGGCCCGCCGCCACGCGGAGCTCGTCGCCGGCGGGCGCTGGCACGAGGTGGTGTACTGACCGGCGCGGGGGCTAGCATGGCTCGCCGTGCAGGAACCGGGAGCTCCCCATGCACCTCGACGTCTTCTCCGATTCCGTCTGCCCCTGGTGCTGGATCGGCAAGCGACGCCTCGCCGAGGCCCTCGCGCTGCCCGGCTGCGAGGACGTGACCGTCACCTGGCGCGCCTACCAGCTCTATCCGGAGCTGCCGCCGGAGGGGCTCGACCGCGAGACCTTCGTGCGCCTGCGCTTCGGCGAGGGCGCGGATCTCTCCGGCGCGCGTCGGCGCATCGCCGCCGAGGCGGCGACCGTGGGCCTCGAGCTCGATCTCGGCCGCGCCACGCGCATGCCGAACACCCTCGACG
>JAZBPF010000488.1:0-4552 GCA_036351515.1 Pseudomonadales bacterium
ATCTCCGGCTATCCGGAGGAGCTCGACGCCGAGGCCCTGCCCGGGGCCTCCGTGCCCCTGCTCGCGAAGCCCTTCAGCCGCGAGGCCCTGGCGCGGCGCGTGCGCGCTGCGCTGGACGGGGCCTGAGGAATACGAGCCAGCGCCTGCAGCGCGGAACGGGATGCAGAGACCCTGAACCCACCGAATCCCTGCGACGCGCGACAATCCGCACGGTGCTCCGACCACGGTCCCCTCGGACGTGACACAGGATGATGAACGGCCCGAATTCCTGGACGGTCAGCGCCCCGGCCTTGGGTGAAGCGGCGGATCATTATGGGGTCGGAATCCTAGACCGTGAGCTCCATCCCATGTGGGATTCAAAGGGCGTGACAACGCTGCAACTCGACGTCACCATTTGTTCATGACCGGGTATCCGCCGAGGGTTCCAGCGCAGTTGTCGGCCGAGACCTCACGACCAACCCCGTTTACAGCCAGCCTTCCGGGGATCCGCGATCGCGTACCCTGCGAGACGCTCACGGTCACGCGACCGACGATCCCTCCACTTGAAGACCTCGTTCCCTACCTCGAGCGCATCTGGGCATCGGGGGTGCTCACGAACCGTGGAGCGCTCCACGACGAACTCGAGAACCACCTCCGCGAACGTCTCGACGTGGATCACCTTTCCCTGGTGTCCAACGCGACGCTCGGGTTGATGCTTGCCCTTCGGCAACTCGGGCTCGGTGGCGAGGTGATCACCACACCCTTCTCCTTCGTCGCGACTTCTCACGCCCTGCTGTGGGCGGGGCTGACGCCGGTCTTCGTGGACATCGATCCGGAAACCTTCAACCTCGACCCCGACCTCATCGAAGACGCCATCACGGATCGCACGAGCGCCATCCTGCCCGTTCACTGTTTCGGCCGCGCGTGCGACATCGAAGCGATCGATCGGATCGCCGAGCGCTATGGCCTCCGGGTGCTCTACGACGCAGCGCACTGCTTCGACGTTCGCGTCGGCGAACGCGGAATCCTTCGTGCTGGTGATCTCTCCGTAGTCAGCTTTCACGCCACGAAGGTGTTCAACACCTTCGAGGGGGGAGCGATCGCCTGTGGCGACGCGGCGACGAAGGCGCAGATCGACCGACTCGCGAATTTCGGGATCACCAGCGAAGGTCACGTGACAGGATTGGGGCTGAACGCGAAGCTCAACGAGGCGTCCTGCGCGATGGGGCTGGCCTCGCTTCCCCATCTCGATGAAGCCTTGTGCCGACGCAGGCAGGTGTCCGCCCGGTATCGCAGCCTGCTCTCCGACTGCCGCGGGATTCGCATTCCCGAGCCCCCTTCAGGGCAGACGGAGAATCATTCGTACTTTCCGATCGAGGTCCTCGATTCCCACACCCTCGATCGGGACAGCTTGCTCTGCCTGCTCCGCGCGCACGGCGTCCACGCAAGGCGGTACTTCTACCCATTGCTGCCAGATCTCGAGATCATGCAAGAGCACGCCAGTCGTTGGCGGGGCGAGACCCCGCGCGCCCGGGAGCTCGCCTCGCGAATCCTGTGTCTGCCGATCCACCCGGGCATGGAAGACCGCGACGTCGAACGCGTTGCCTGGCTCGTCTCCGCCTGAAGAGCAGCACGCTCGCGGTGCCGACCCTTGCAATCCATTGCTGCAGGCGCTGCCCGGGCGCCTGAATGAATCCACCGCGGATCACGAAACCCGGCGATTCACCAACGTCGAGAGGATTTCTCGTGCTGCAGACGGAATACGGGTTCCGGGACCGTAGACGCCCAGCACCCCCAGCTGTCTGAGATAGGCCTCGTCCCGCTCCGGGATGATGCCGCCCACGACGACTCCGATCGCATGACCGCCCACTGAACGAAGGGCATGCACGAGTTCCGGAACCAACGTCGTGTGTGCTCCGGCGAGCGACGATACGCCGATCACGTGCACACCGTCCTCGATGGCCCGCATGGCCACGTCACGGGGATTCGCGAACATGGGCGAGAGCCGTACGTCGAAACCGGCGTCACCGAACCCGGATGCGATCACTGTCGCCCCCCGGTCATGACCGTCCTGACCGAGCTTGGCGACGAGCATGCGCGGCGCACACCCGAATTCGGACCGGAACTCTTCGACCTCCTCGCGCAGCGAACGCCACTCGTCGTCCTCCTGGAGGGAAGCCCCATAGAGTCCCGCGGGGACCTCGATGGACGCACGGTGACGTCCCCAGGCCCGCTCAAGCGCGCCGCTGATCTCTCCGACCGTAGCCCGCGCACGCGCGGCCGCCACGGCGAACTCGAGGAGGTTACCCCTCCCCGTACGCGCGGCGCTCTCGAGGGCATTCAACGCGGCCTCGACGGCCTCGTGCGACCGGCGGACCCGCAGTCCCTCCAGCGCATCGCGTTGCCGACTCCGGACCACATGCGCATCGATGTCCCGCAGGGGGACTTCGACGGGATCCTGCGCCGCATAGCGGTTCACACCGACGACGACCTCCCGGCCGAGGTCGATGTCCGCCTGCCGCCGCGCCGCGGCCTCGGCGATCCGTCGCTTCGGAAGTCCGGTCTCGATCGCACGGACCATACCGCCGTGCGCCTCGATCTCCTCGATGAGCGTCCATGCACGATCCACCAGGTCCCGCGTGAGTCGCTCCATGAAGTAGGAACCACCCCACGGATCCACGACCGAAGTGATTCCGGTCTCTTCCTGCAGGATCAGCTGGGTGTTTCGAGCAATGCGCGCCGCCTCGTCAGAAGGCAGGGCCAGCGCCTCGTCGTAGGAGTTCGTGTGCAGGGACTGCGTACCGCCGAAGACCGCGGCCATGGCCTCGATCGTCGTTCGGACGATGTTGTTGTAGGGATCCTGCGCGGTCAGCGACCAGCCTGATGTCTGGCAGTGCGTGCGGAGCATCCTCGAGCGCTCCGAGCGAGCGCCGAAGTCCTCCATGATCCGGCTCCAGAGGAGCCCGCGCCGCACGAAGCTTCGCGACCTCCACGTAGAACTGCATGCCGACCCCGAAGAAGAACGAGAGACGCCCGGCGAAGGCGTCAACGTCGAGGCCGCGAGCGAGCGCCGTACGGACGTACTCCATACCGTCGGCCAGGGTGTAGGCGAGCTCCAGAGCGGCGTCGGCACCCGCTTCCTGCATGTGATAACCGGAGATGGAAACGGTGTTGAAGCGCGGCATGTGCTCGGAGCAGAAGGCGATGACGTCGCCGACGATCCGCATCGATGGTTCCGGTGGGTAGATGTAGGTATTGCGGACCATGAACTCCTTGAGAATGTCGTTCTGGATGGTCCCGGACAGCGCTTCCGGTCGGACGCCCTGCTCCTCGGCAGCCACGATGAAGGCTGCCAGCACGGGAAGCACCGCCCCGTTCATCGTCATGGAGACGGAGACACGGTCGAGGGGGATCCCCTCGAACAGGACCTTCATGTCCTCCACGCTGTCGATGGCGACACCAGCCTTGCCGACGTCCCCTGCCACTTCCGGGTGATCCGAGTCGTAGCCCCGATGCGTCGCCAGATCGAAGGCCACGGAGACGCCCTGCGCACCGCCAGCCAGAGCCTCTCGATAGAAGGCGTTGGACTCTTCGGCCGTCGAGAAGCCAGCGTACTGGCGGATCGTCCAGGGACAATTCGCGTACATGGTGGGCTGCGGTCCGCGCACGAATGGAGGCAGCCCCGGCACAGACCCTAGATGATCGAGTCCCCGGAGGTCGGCCTCGGTATAGAGAGGGCGGAGTTCGAGCCCTTCTCGCGTGCGGCGCGTCAAGGTAGCGGGATCAACCCCCTTCAGCGCACGCCGTGCAGCGACGCGCCACGACTCCAGACGGTCGTCATCCGACGGATCATTCATGCGCGGCCCCTCGGGGGTGCTCCGCCAGTTCTACCAGGACGCCGTCGCAGCACTTCGGATGAATGAAGATCGTCCGGGTGCCGTGTGCCCCGGGTTGCGGGGTATCCGACAGGAACCGGTAGCCCCGCGCGGCGAGGCGCTCGACGTCGGCATCGATGTCGTCGGTGCGGAAGCAGAGGTGATGGAGGCCGCCGGGGCGAGAGGAAAGGTACTTCGCGATCGCACCCTCCCCGTTCAGAGGATGTACGAGTTCGATGCTGGTGGCAGGGACCGGGAAGAACGCGGTCCGTGTCCTGGCCGCCTGCACGTCCTCCGTGCCCTCGAAGGAGAGGCCGAAATCCTCTGCAAACCGCCGGATCGCCGCCTCCAGATCCGGTACGGCGACGGCGATGTGATCGAGTCCTGTGATCATGACCAGCTTCCCGGGTTCGGGCCCCTTGCACGGCTGTCGAGCGCCGCTTCAGATGCAGGATCCTGTGAAGGGTGGCAGATCGAAGCGATCCCGAGGTAGTCGGGCGACCACCGGGAGCAGCGCCTCGACGGGGTGTCGACGAGCGAGGCACTAGGGGACGTAGCGTTCCATCGTCACTCCCCCCAGTCTTCCCTCGACCGCGACAGCCAGGGCATGACCGGCGAGCGGTGCCGGGAGGGATCGCCAAGCGAAACTCCTACGGGGCCCCTCTCCCGTTCCGATCTCGCATCGGCCTTCGCCTGCA
>JAZBPF010000489.1:0-3532 GCA_036351515.1 Pseudomonadales bacterium
GATCGACGAGGTGGGTGCCGACGAAGCCCGTCGCACCGGTGACGAAGTAGGTCATGGAGCCTCTCCCCTCCCGAATTCCGGGTCTGCGCCCGTCGCCCGGAGCATACGCGGCACGGCGGAGCGCGTCTGCGACCTGCGGGTACCGGCCCCCGGCGGGCGCGGCGCCGCGCTCCGGGGGCCCGGCCTTTGGCGCTCCGGAGGACCGGGGCGGTATGATCGCGCCTCCGCCGGGAGGCCCCATGGACCGCTTCGAGCTCGCCTACCGCCTGCGCCGCTTCCTGCCCGACGACGCCGTCGTGGACGAGGACGAGGCGCTGCGCCCCTTCGAGACGGACGGCCTCACGGCCTACCGGCGCCGTCCCCACGTGGTCGCGCTGCCCGCGACCGTCGACGAGGTCCGCGCCGTGGTCCGCCTCTGTGCGCGCCACCGCATCCCGCTCGTGCCGCGCGGTGCGGGCACCGGCCTCTCCGGGGGCGCGCTGCCCGACGAGGCCGGCGTGCTCCTCGTGCTCTCGAAGCTGCAGCGGATCCTCGAGATCGATCCCGAGCGGCGCCTCGCGCGCCTCGAACCCGGCGTCCGCAATCTCGCCGTCTCCGAGGCGGCGGCGCCCCACGGCCTCTTCTACGCGCCCGATCCGTCCTCGCAGATCGCCTGTTCCATCGGCGGCAACGTCGCGGAGAACTCCGGCGGCGTGCACTGCCTGAAGTACGGGCTCACGGTGCACAACGTGCTCGGGGTGAAGCTGGTCACGGCGGACGGCGAGCTCCTCGAGCTCGGCGGCGACACGCTCGACGGCCCCGGCCTCGACCTGCTCGCGGCGGTGATCGGCTCCGAGGGCCTCCTCGGGGTGGTGGTGGAGGTCACCGTGCGGCTCCTGCCCCTGCCCCCGGAGACGCGGGTGCTCCTGGCCGCCTTCGACGCCGTGGAGGACGCGTGCCGGGCCGTGGCCGACGTGATCGGCGCCGGCATCGTCCCCGCCGGCATGGAGCTCATGGACAACCCGGCGATCCGCGCCGCGGAGGCGTTCGTGCACGCGGACTACCCGGTGGATGCGGCGGCGATCCTCATCTGCGAGGTGGACGGCGCAGCGGCGGAGGTGGAGGCCGAGGCGGCCCGCGTCCGCGAGCGGCTCGAGGCGGCCGGCGCCTCGGAGGTGCGCGTCTCCGCCGATCCGGCGGCGCGGGCGCGGCTCTGGGCCGGGCGCAAGGCGGCGTTCCCGGCCGTGGGACGCCTCGCGCCGGACTACTACTGCATGGACGGGACGATCCCGCGCCGTCGCCTCGCGGAGGTGCTCACGGAGATCGGCCGCCTCTCGGAGGAGTTCGACCTCGGTGTCGCCAACGTCTTCCACGCCGGCGACGGCAACCTGCATCCGCTGATCCTCTACGACGCGAACGCCGAGGGGCAGCTCGAGCGCGCCGAGGCCTTCGGCGCGCGCATCCTCGCCCTGTGCGTCGAGGTCGGGGGCACGGTCACCGGCGAGCACGGCGTCGGCGTCGAGAAGCTCGACTCCATGTGCGTGCAGTTCGGCGCCGTGGAGCTCGAACGCTTCCACGCGCTCAAGGCGGCCTTCGATCCGGCCGGGATCCTCAACCCCGGCAAGGCCGTGCCGACGCTGGCCCGCTGCGCGGAGCTCGGAGGCATGCACGTGCACGGAGGCGCGCTCCCGCATCCGGAACTGGAACGCTTCTGATGGGCGACGCCGACGCGAGCGCCGCCCTGCGCGAGCGCGTGCGCGAAGCCCGTGCCGCCGGTGAGCGCCTGTGCGTGCGCGGCGGCGGGACGCGGACGGCCGCGCCCGACGGCGTCGCGGCGCTCGAGCTCGGCACCCATCGCGGCATCGTGGCCTTCGAGCCGAGCGAGCTCGTGGTCACGGTCCGCGCCGGGACCCCGCTCGTGGAGCTCGAGGCCGTGCTCGCGCAGTCCGGGCAGGAGCTGCCCTTCGATCCGCCGCGGATGGGGCTGGCGGCCACGGTCGGGGGCGCCGTGGCCACGGCCGCCGCGGGGCCGGCCCGGCCCTGGCGCGGCGCGGCGCGGGACGCCGTGCTCGGGGTCACGCTGCTCGACGGCCACGGGGAGATCGGTCGCTTCGGCGGCGCGGTCATGAAGAACGTCGCCGGCTACGACGTCTCCCGCCTCGTCGCCGGGTCCCGCGGGACCCTCGGCGCCATCCTCGAGACGAGCCTGCGGGTGCTGCCGCGACCCGCGGCGCGCTGCACCCGCGTGCTCGAGCTCGGCATGGACCACGCGGTCGAGACCATGACGGCCCTGGCGCAGCGCGCCCTGCCCCTGCAGGGGCTCGCCTGGGTCGAGGGCTTCCTGCACGTGCGCCTCGGCGGCACGGAGGAGGGCGTCGCCGCCGCGGCGGCGGTCGTCGGCGGCGAGCCGCTGGCGGAGGAGGCCCCTTTCTGGCGCGCGCTGCGCGATCTCGAACTGCCGGCGCTCGCTGCCGACGTGCCCCTCTGGCGCCTGTCCGTCCCCGGCAACGCGCCGCAGCCGACGCTGACCGCCGACTGGGTGCTCGACTGGGCCGGCGCGCAGCGCTGGTGCGTGAGCGCCGCGGAGCCCGAGCGCGTGCTCGCGGCCGCCGCCGAGCTGGGCGGCCATGCGCGCCGCCTGCGGCCGGCGCCGGAACTCGCCACCGACCCGGCCCCGGCGCTCGCGCAGCTGGAGGCGCGGGTGCGCGCCGCCTTCGATCCGGACGGCGTCTTCGCGCCGGAGGACCGCTGAGATGCAGACGAAGCTCCCCGAGACACTGCTCGCGACGGACGCCGGCCGGGAGGCGGACGCGATCCTGCGGACCTGCGTGCACTGCGGCTTCTGCAACGCCACCTGCCCCACCTACCAGGTGCGTGGCGACGAGCTGGACGGCCCTCGCGGGCGCATCTGGCTGATCAAGGAGTTCCTCGAGCGCGGCGAGGCGGGGGCCGACACGCAGCGCCACCTCGACCGCTGCCTCACCTGCCGCGCCTGCGAGACCACCTGCCCCTCGGGCGTGCGCTACGGGCGGCTGCTCGAACTCGGGCGCGAGCGGCTGGAAGCGGACGTTCCCCGAGGGCCCCTCGATCGCCTCGTCCGGGCGGTGCTCCTGGCCGTCGTCCCGCGACCGGGTCTGCTGCGTGGGCCGCTGCGCCTCGGGCAGCTGCTGCGTCCGGTCCTGCCCCGGTTCCTGCGCGAGAAGGTCCCGGCGCGGCAGGAGGTTCCCGAGGAGCCGCTGCGACCGCGACCGCATCCCCGCCGCGTGCTGCTGCTCGCGGGCTGCGTGCAGTCCGTGGCGACGCCGGCCACGAACGCGGCCACGCGCCGGGTCCTCGATGCGCTCGGCGTACGCGCCGAGGAGGCCTGGCAGGCCGGCTGCTGCGGCGCCCTGCCGCTGCACCTCGGCGTCCCGGAGCAGGCGAAGGAGCTGGCGCGGCGCAACGTCGACGCCTGGTGGCCCGCCCTCGAGCGGGGCGCCGAGGCCGTGGTCATGACCGCGAGCGGCTGCGGGGTGACCGTGCGCGAGTACGGCACGCTCCTCGCCGACGATCC
>JAZBPF010000490.1:0-26654 GCA_036351515.1 Pseudomonadales bacterium
CCTCGACGAAGGCCTCCTCGCGGATCTCCGCGAGCCAGGCCTGGAGCTCCTCGTCGAAGCGCCGGTCCCGGAGGATGCGCATGGCCTGCCGCTCCCGGACCTCGTCGCTCATGTCCTGCTCGCGCCGCTCGAGCACCTCGAGCACGTGCCAGCCGAACTCGGAGCGGAAGGGCTCGGAGAGCTCGCCCTCCTCCGTGGCGTTCATGGTCGCGTCGAAGGCGGGGACCATCTGGCCGGGCATGGCCCAGCCGAGGTCGCCCCCGGACAGGGCGCTGCCGGGATCGTCGGAATGCTCCCGGGCGAGCTGGGCGAAGTCCTCGCCGGCCTCGAGGCGCGCGTGGAGCGCGCGGATCAGCTCCTCCGCCTCGGTCTCGCTGCGGATCTCCGAGGGCTGGACGAGAATGTGCCGCGCGTGGGTCTGCAGCACCGTCGAATCGCCGGCCCCACGCTTGTCCATGAGCTTGACCACGTGGAAGCCGCTCGAGGAGCGGATCGGGTCGAGCACCTCGCCGACGTCGGCCCCGATCACCGCCTCGGCGAAGAGGCTCGGCAGCTGGCCCGCCTTGCGCCAGCCGAGGTCGCCGCCGTCGAGGGCGCGCTGCCCGGCGCTCCGGGCCACGGCCAGCTGCGCGAAGTCGGCGCCGGCGCGCAGCTCCTCGACGATCTCGCTGGCCTCGCGCTCCGCCGCTTCCACGGCGTCGGCGGAGGCGTCCCCGGAGACGGAGAGCAGGATGTGGCCGACCCGGTAGTCGTCCGCGGTGGCCGCCCGGCCCACGGGGGAGTCGAGGAAGTTCTGCAGCTCCTGCGGCGAGATGTAGATGCGGTCGTTGACGCGGTTCTGCTGCACGCGGCCGATGACCATCTCCCGGCGGATCTGCTCGCGGAAGTCGCGGTAGCTCATGCCGTCCTGGGCCAGGGCCGCCTGGAAGGCCTCGAGGTCGAGGCCGTTCTGCTGGGCGATGGAGACCACGGCGCGGGTGAGCTCCTCCTCGGAGACCCGGATCCCCGCGCGGCGCCCCATCTGCATCTGCAGGCTGTCGAGGACCAGCCGCTCGAGGAGCTGGCTCATGAGCACGTCGTCGGGCGGCAGCGAGCGGCCGCTCGCCTCGAACTGGCGCTGGATGAAGCGCATGCGCTCGAGGAGTTCCGAAGCCATGATCACGTCGTCGTCGACGATGGCGACGATGCGGTCGAGTTCCCGCAGCTCGCCCCGGGCGCCGTAGGCCGCGACGGCCAGGAGGACGACGGCGGCACCGCGCAGGACCCTAGAAACCGTTCCCATGCTCGACCTGCTCCCGGTATCCGCGGATACCGTTGGAAAGGATGTTGTCCACGCCGGCGTCGAAGCCCGCGAGGCCCTTCATGAGGATCTCGAAGAAGATGCCGGACTCGGCGTCCGAATTGCCGGGGTCGATCACGTCGAAGGGGCGGCGGAACCGCCTGCCGACGACGCGCAGCCGCCAGCAGCAGTCATCGTACTGGAAGCCCGCGAAGGTTTCGATCGTGCGCTCCCGCTCGAGATCGTAGAAGTAGCGGCCGATGGCGGCGAGGTGCGGGGAGACGGGCCAGATGAAGGCGAGATCCGCCTGCTCGATGTCGTCGCCGCGGGTGCGCCAGGCGAGATTCAGGACCCGGCGCGCGTCCGGCCGGAAGCCCACCTGCACGATGGTCTGGTCCCGCACCTCGTTCGGCGTGTCCCACACCCAGAGCGCCCGCGCGTCGAAGCCGCCGCCGAGGCGCAGCACGAGGTCGGTCACCCAGCCGGAGGCGGAATCCCCTTCCGGCGCGCCGTCCGCCTCGAGCGTCACCTCCCGGTCGTCGAAGTAGACGATCCGACCCACGGTGCCCGAGAGGAGTTCCGACCCGTCGGAGCGGGAGAGCACCCGCGAGGTCATCGCGCTCGTGAGCTGATTGGCGTCGCCGATGCGGTCGAGGCCGGAGAAGCGGTTGTCCCGGAACAGCTGCTCGTGCCCGAAGGTGAGCTCCGTGGTGTCGAAGCGCGGCAGCGCGTCCTGTTCCTCCTCCTCCACGTAGAGGTAGTAGAGGCGGGGCTCGAGGGTCTGCAGCAGCGGGCGTCCGCCGAGGCTCGTGTCGCGCTCGAAGCGCAGGCCCGCGTCGACGATGCCCGTGGGCAGGGTCCGCTCCGGCGTGCGCTCGGTGCCGGGGAGCACGTCGTCGAGGTCGTAGCGCGTGTACTGGTAGGCGGCCTCGGCGCGCAGGAAGCCCCAGGGCCGTTCCAGGGGCACGCGCAGCCGCGGCGCGAAGTGCGTGCGCGAGCCCGTGACCGCGTCGAGACCGGTCACCGCCGAATCCTGGCGATCGAAGAACGCGTACTGGAGATCGTAGCCGACCACGAGCGGGAGGCCGCCGAGCCGCTCGCGGAAGCGCATGTCGAGCTGCGGCAGGCGCCGGTAGGCCTCCGGGAGCCCCTCCTCGAGGAGCTGGATGTCCTCGGCCCAGAGGCGCGCCTCGAGGCCCCGGCGGCGCACCGCCACCTCCGCCGTGCGCTCGAGCTGGACGCTGGAGGTGACGCCGAGGTCCGTGCCGAGATCGCGGAAGTAGTCGCGATCGCTCACGCCGACGAAGTCCACGCGGGTGGTCACGCCGGGGAACCAGTCGCCGCGGTGATCCGCCTGCACGAGCCAGCGGTCGGCGGCCTCGAAGACGCCGGGGGGTGCCAGTCCCTCGCGGATGCGCTCCTCGAACTCGTCGAAGGAGACGCGGCCGTCGTACTGGTCGTCCTGCGGCAGGAAGGCGCCGCCGACGGTGTTGCGCGTGCGCTGCGAGAGGTGGCGGAACTCGGTCTCGAGGAGCACCCCGCGCTCGCTCATGACCCGCGGCATGATCGTGGCGTCGTAGTTCGGCGCGAGGTTCAGGTAGTAGGGCACGGCGACGTCGACGCCGTTCGTCTCCGTGAAGCCCATGCGCGGGAACAGCCAGCCGGACTGGCGCTCGTCCGTCACCGGGAAGCGCAGGTAGGGCGTCCAGAACACCGGCACGTCGCGGACCTCGAGGCGGGCGTTGCGCGCGCGGCCGAAGATCTCGCCCTCCGGGATCACGATGCGGCCCGCGGCCATCTTCCAGGCCCGGTCCCCGGGCGCGCAGCGCGTGAACTCGGCGCGCTCGATGCGCAGCTCGCCATCCTCGCGGGCGAAGCGCCCGGCGCTGCCGCGGTAGTCGCCCTCGTAGAGCACGAAGCGCACGTCCTCGAGCTCCGCCTCGCCGGCCTCGAGATCCACGGAGGCGCGCTCGCCCGTGAGCAGGAGGCCGGGCTCCTGCATGCGCACGCCGCCCTCGAGGGCGAGGCGCCGCGTCTGCGTGTCGTAGGTGGCCTGCTCGGCGAAGAGCCGCCGGGCCCCCTGCTCGAGGAGCACGGCGCCCTCGAGCGTGGCGTCCTCGCCGAGGGTCCAGCTCGCGCCGTCGGCGGTGATGCCGATGACCGCCTCCGCCGGATCGAGCGCGAGCGCCTCCTCGCTCCAGTCGTACTCGCGGTAGGCGCCGTCGCACCACTCGGGCAGTTCGGCCTGGGCGTCCGCGGGCAGGGCCCGCCGCGGCACCCAGGTCAGCTCCGCCTGCTCCTGCGTCTGGCCGGCCACGGGGACGATCTGGCCCCGGCGCTTCTCCTCGCTCCGCGCCGGCGGCTTCTTGTAGATCGGCGCCGTGGCCACGGGCGGGAAGGGGCCCGCCTCCGCTTCCACCCGATCGCAGACCCACTCGCCGTCGGGGCCGGGGCGGCAGCGCCACTGCTCCTCCGAGTAGGTGGCCGACCGCCCCGACGCGGCGAGCGCGAGGAGCGCGGCGCCGAGGAGCAGGGAACGCAGCTGCGCGGGGCGGGGACTCGGCGACATGGAGGGTCCAGACCGGCTACGTGCGGAACGACCGTGCGAACGCCGCTCGCCGCCGGGCCGGTCCGAAGAAGGGCCGGATGATACAGGCCCCGTCGTCGGTAGAGCCACGCCCCGGGCCGCCCCGGCCCGCCTGCTATGCTCCGGCGGCCCCGCCGAGGAAGCCTCCCCGTGCCGCACGCCGCCCCCCTGCCCGAAGATCCGCGCGCCGGAGCCGTCGAGGCCTGGCTGCACAGGGTGCTGGCGACCCTCGACGAGACCCTGGCGGACACCCCCGTGCCCCTCGCCGGCGACGCCGGCCGCCGGCGCTACCGCCGCCTGCACACGGACCGGGGCCCGCGCCTGCTCGTGGACGCCCCGCCGGAGACCGAGAACAGCCTCGCCTGGCTGGCCGTCGGCGCCTGGCTGCGCCGCCACGGCCTCGGCGCACCGGCGGTGCTCGCGGCGGACCCGGCGGCCGGTCACCTCCTCGTCGAGGACCTCGGCGAGACGACCCTCGCGCGGGCCGTGGCCGACGCCCCGCCGGCCCGGGTCGACGCCCTCTACCGGCGCGTCCTCGACACGCTCGTCGACCTCCAGCGTGCGGGCCTCGAGGATCCGCCGGCGCTCCCGGCCTACGACCGCGAGCGGCTCCGGGAGGAGACGCACCGCTTCCGGCGCTGGTTCGCGGAGGGCCTCCTCGACCTGCCGGTCCCCGGCCCTCTCTTCGACGCCCTCGTAGAGGATCTCGCCGAGGCGTCCCTCGCGGCGCCGCGGGTGGTCACGCACCTCGACTGGCACAGCCGCAACCTGCTGCTCGGCGAGGACGACCGCATCGGCATCGTGGACTTCCAGGACGCGCGCAGCGGCCCCGCCGCCTACGACGTGGTCTCCCTGCTCCGGGACTGCTACCTGCGCTGGTCCGAGGGCGACGAGGCCCGCTGGCTCGCCCACTACCTGGCCCGGGCCCGGGCGGCGGGCATCCCGGGCACCGCCGACGAGGCGGCGTTCCGGCGCTGCTACGGGCTCTGCGGCATTCAGCGCCACCTGAAGGCGCTCGGGATCTTCGCGCGCCTGCAGCTCCAGGAAGGACGCAGCACGCACCTGCGCGACGCGCCGCGCGTGCTCGACCACCTGTCCGCCGCCCTGCCCGCCTTCCCGGAGACGCGCGCCTTCGGCGCCTGGTTCGAGGCCACGCTGCGCCCGGCCTTCGCGCGGCGGACCGCCGCATGATCGAGACCGCCATGGTCCTCGCCGCGGGCCGGGGCACGCGGCTGCGCCCACTCACGGACCGCACGCCGAAGCCGCTCCTCGAGGTAGGCGGGCGCAGCCTGATCGAGCATCACCTCGCGCGCCTCGCCGACGCCGGCGTGCGCCGCGTCGTGATCAACCTGCACCACCTCGGCGAGCAGATCCGCACCCGCCTGGGTCGGGACGCGGGCCTCGGCCTCGAGCTGCACTACAGCGAGGAGCCGGAGCTGCTCGAGACCGCCGGCGGCATCCACGCGGCGCTGCCGCTCCTCGGGGACGCGCCGTTCCTGGTCGTCAGCGCGGACGTGTTCACGGACCACGATCCGGCGACGCTGCCGGCGCTGGCCGGGGACGCCCTCGCCCATCTCGTGCTGGTGCCGAATCCCCCCTGGCGCAGCGGCGGCGACTTCGCCCTGGAGCCCGGGCCGGCGGGGGCGCCCGGGCGCCTGCGCCTCGCCGCGGACGCGCCCCACACCTATGCGGGGGTGGGCGTCTTCCGGCCGGCGTTCTTCGCCGGCATGCGACCCGGCCCCCTGCCCCTGCGACCGCTCCTGGACGCCGCCATCGGCGAGGGCCGCGTCACGGGAGAACTCCACGCCGGCCTCTGGGACGACATCGGCACGCCGGAGCGGCTCGCCGCGGCCCGGGAGCGGGTCGCGTAGAATCCGCGGCTCCGCAGCGCAGCCGGAACCCCGCGCCATGACCGACTACCGCATCGCCCCGTCGATCCTCTCGGCGGACTTCGCGCGCCTCGGAGAGGAGGTGGACGCGGTCCTCGCCGCCGGCGCGGACATGGTCCACTTCGACGTCATGGACAATCACTACGTCCCGAACCTGACGATCGGGCCCATGGTGTGCCGCGCCCTGCGCGACCACGGCGTCACCGCCGACATCGACGTGCACCTCATGGTGAAGCCCGTGGACCGGCTCATCGGCGACTTCCTCGAGGCCGGCGCCAGCTGGATCACCTTCCACCCGGAGGCGAGCGAGCACGTGCACCGCTCCCTGCGCACGATCCGCGACGGGGGCGCCCGCCCCGGGCTCGTGTTCAATCCCGCCACGCCCCTCGACCACCTCGACTGGGTCCTCGAGGAGGTGGACATGATCCTGCTCATGTCCGTGAACCCGGGCTTCGGCGGCCAGAAGTTCATTCCCGCGACGCTGCGCAAGATCGAGGCCGTCCGTGCCCGCATCGACGCGAGCGGACGGGCGATCCGCCTCGAGGTGGACGGCGGCATCGGCCCCGGGAACGTCGCCGAGGTGGCCGCGGCCGGCGCCGACACCTTCGTCGCGGGCTCCGCGATCTTCGGCACGGACGACTACGCCACGACCATCGCCGAGTTCCGCCGGCGCCTGGCCGGCGTCCGTCCGTGACCGCGGCCCCCCTCGATCCGCGGCGCTTCGACGTCTGGCTCTTCGACCTCGACGGGACCCTCGTCGACAGCGCCCCGGACCTGCACCGGGCCCTCGACCACGCGCTCGCGAGCGCAGGGCTGCCGCCCGTGGCCGAGGCCCTCGTGCGCCGGTCCGTGGGCCAGGGCGCACGGAGCCTCCTGGCGGCGGGGATCGCGCACCACCGCCCGGAGCGCCCCGCCGCCGCGCCGGAACTCGACGCGCTCCTGCCCGTGTTCCTCGCCCACTACGAGGCACACATCGCCGACCGCTCGCGCCTCTACCCGGGCGTGCTGCCGTGCCTGGACGCCCTCGCGGCCCGGGACGTCGCCCTCGCCTGCGTGACGAACAAGTACGCGCACCTGGCCGACGGCGTACTGCGGGCGCTCGGCGTCCGCGACCGCTTCGGGGCGGTGATCGGCGGCGACACGCTTCCCGTGCGCAAGCCGGACCCGGAGCCCCTGCGCGAGGCCTGCCGGCGCCTGGGGCGACCCGAGACCGGCGCCCTCATGGTCGGGGACTCGGGCACGGACGTGCGCGCCGCCCGCGCCGCGGGCGTCCCGGTGGTCTGCGTCACCTACGGCTACGACCAGGGGGAGGACGTGCACGCGCTCGGGGCGGACCTCCTCGTCGACTCCCTCGACCAGCTCCTGGCCTGACGCGCGCCGGCGCTTGCGCTGGCCGCGGACCCGGCACTACCCTCCGCCCGTTCGCGACGAAGGCACCTCCCCGTGACCCACGCACCCTGGCGATGGTGAAGCACCCCCGTCGGCCGCCCCCGGCCGGCCGCTCGCTCCCGTGCCTCCGCCAGGAATCGTCGCCATGACCCCGGAACGCTTCGCCGAGCTCGCCCGCGCGGGCTACAACCGGATCCCCGTGACCCTCGAGGTCCCGGCCGATCTCGACACGCCCCTCTCCGTCTACCTGAAGCTCGCCCGCGGCCCCTACTCCTACCTGCTGGAGTCGGCCCAGGGCGGCGAGAAGTGGGGCCGCTACTCCATCATCGGCCTGCCGGCGGAGACCGTGCTGCGCGTGCACCGGCACGCGGTGACCGTGGAGCGGGACGGGGCGGTCGTCGAGCGGCACGAGTGCGAGGATCCGCTCGCCTTCGTGGAGACCTTCCGCGAGCGCTACCGCGTCCCGGACCTCGAGGGCCTGCCGCGCTTCAGCGGCGGCCTCGTCGGCTACTTCGCCTACGACACGGTGCGCTACGTGGAGCGGCGGCTCGCGGACACGGCGCCGCCGGACGAACTCGGCACGCCGGACATCCTGCTCATGGTGTCGAACGAGGTGATCGTCTTCGACAACCTGCGCGGGCGCATGACCCTCGTCCGTCACGCCGACCCGGAGGACCCCGACGCCCTGGAGGGGACGCGCCGCCGCCTGCGCGAGCTCGCCGCCGGGCTCGCCGCGCCGATCCCGGCGGACGTGACCCGGGACCGCCCCGCGGGGAACGGACCGAGCCTCGAGGAGGACGACTTCCGCTCGGGCTTCGGCCGCGAGGCCTTCCTGGCCGCCGTGGAGCGGATCCGCGAGTACACGCGGGCCGGCGACGTCATGCAGGTGGTGCTCTCCCAGCGCATGAGTGCGCCCCTGGCGGCGCCGCCCATCGACCTCTACCGGGCGCTGCGCAGCCTCAATCCGTCGCCGTACATGTACTTCATGGATCTCGGGGACTTCCACATCGTCTCGAGTTCCCCGGAGATCCTCGCCCGCGTGGAGCACGGCGTGATCACGAACCGCCCCCTCGCGGGCACCCGGCGCCGGGGGCACACGGAGGAGGAGGACCGGGCCCTCGAGGCCGAGCTCCTCGCGGATCCGAAGGAGATCGCCGAGCACCTCATGCTCATCGACCTCGGCCGCAACGACGTGGGGCGCGTGGCCGAGACCGGGAGCGTGCGCGTGACCGAGCAGATGGTCATCGAGCGCTACTCCCACGTCATGCACATCTCCTCGAACGTCGAGGGGCGCCTGAAGGAGGGCTGCACGGCCCTCGACGTGCTCCGGGCGACGCTGCCCGTGGGCACGCTCTCCGGCGCGCCGAAGATCCGCGCCATGGAGATCATCGACGAGCTCGAGCCCGTGCGCCGGGGCATCTACGGCGGCGCCGTGGGCTACGTCGCCTGGAACGGGAACATGGACACGGCCATCGCCATCCGCACCGCGGTGGTGAAGGACGGCGTGCTCCACATCCAGGCCGGCGGCGGCGTCGTCGCGGACTCGGTTCCGCGCCTGGAATGGAAGGAGAGCATGAACAAGGGCCGCGCCATGTTCCGCGCCGCCGCCCTCGCCGAGCGCGGGCTGCAGCTCGGGGAGGACCCCGGCCATGCGGGCTAGAATCGGCCTCGCCGCCGTCCGCAGGTTGCGGAACACCGTCATGGACCTCGGAGACCGGAAGCACGAACGCGCCGCGCGCCGTCGATGGTGACGCGCGCCGCCGCTCCGTGCCCGTCCGTTCCGTCCACGAGGAAGCCCCCATGCTGCTCATGATCGACAACTACGACTCCTTCACCTGGAACGTGGTCCAGTACCTCGGCGAGCTCGGCGCCGAGGTCGTCGTGCACCGCAACGACGAGATCGACGTTCCGACGATCCGCCGCCTCGCGCCCGAACGCATCGTCATCTCGCCCGGGCCCTGCACGCCGAACGAGGCGGGCATCTCCCTCGCGGCGATCGAGGCCTTCGCCGGACGCATCCCGATCCTCGGCATCTGCCTCGGGCACCAGGCCATCGGCCAGGTCTTCGGCGGCCGCGTGGTCCGGGCCCGGGCGGTGATGCACGGCAAGACCTCGCCGATCCACCACGGGGACCGGGGCGTCTTCCGGGGCCTGCCGGAGCCCTTCACGGCCACCCGCTACCACAGCCTCGTGGTGGAGCGGGCGTCGCTCCCGGCGTGCCTCGAGGTCACCGCCTGGACGGAACACGCGGACGGCACCGTGGACGAGATCATGGGCCTGCGGCACCGCACGCTGGACGTGCAGGGCGTGCAGTTCCATCCCGAATCGATCCTCACCCGCTGCGGCCACGACCTGCTGCGCAACTTCCTCGCGGGCGTCGACGCGCCGGAACCCGCGGCGGCCACGGGAGCGGACGCCTGATGCAGCTGACCGACGCCATCGCCCGCCTCGTGGCCGGCGAGAACCTCGCCCGCGCGGAGAGCCGCGCCGTGCTCCGCGCGCTCATGACCGGCGAGGCCACGGCGGCGCAGATCGGCGCCGTGCTCGTGGCCCTGCGCATGAAGGGCGAGACCGCGGACGAGGTGACCGGCGCCGCCGAGGTCATGCGCGAACTCGCGACCCGCGTGCCCGTGGACGTTCCCCAGCTCGTGGACACCTGCGGCACCGGCGGCAGCGGCCACAAGCTCTTCAACGTCTCCACGGCCGCGGCCTTCGTCACCGCCGCCGCCGGCGCGCACGTGGCCAAGCACGGCAACCGGGCCATGAGCAGCCGCAGCGGCTCCGCGGACGTGCTCGAGGCCGCGGGGGTGAACCTCGAACTGACGCCGGAGCAGGTGGGCCGGTGCATCGAGGAGCTGGGCGTCGGCTTCCTCTTCGCCCAGCGTCACCACTCGGCCATGCGCCACGTCGCCGGCCCCCGTCGGGAACTCGGGGTGCGCACGGTCTTCAACGTGCTCGGGCCGCTCACGAATCCGGCCGGCGCGCCGAACCAGGTCGTCGGCGTCTTCGACGGGGCCTGGCAGCGCCGCCTCGCGGAGGTGCTGCGGACCCTCGGGAGCCGCCACGTGCTCGTGGTGCACGCGGCGAGCGGCCTCGACGAGATCGACCTCGCGGGGCCGACGCACGTGGTCGAGCTGCGCGACGGCGCGCTTTCCGAGTACACGCTCGAGCCGGAGCGCTTCGGCCTGCGGCGCACGTCCCTCGAGGCGCTCGTGGCCGACTCGCCGCAGGCGAGCCTCGCCCTGGTGCACGCGGCCCTCGCCGGCGAGGGGCCGGCCGCGGACATCGTGGCCCTGAACGCCGGCGCGGCGATCCACGTCTCCGGCGTCGCCCACAGCCTCGAGGACGGGGTCGCCATGGCCCAGGACGCGATCGCGAGCGGCCTCGCCCGCGAGCGCCTCGACGAGCTCGTGCGGGTCACCCGCCTCATGGGAGAGCCCGCATGACGGCTCCGGCCGGGAACGTCCTCGAGCGCATCCTCGCCACCAAGGCCCGCGAGGTGGAGGCGGGCCGGCGGGAACGCCCCCTGGCGGAGCTCCGTGCCGCCGCGGCGGGCGCACCCCCGACCCGCGGTTTCGCCGCCGCCCTCCAGGGCCGGGTCGCCGCCGGCGGGAGCGCAGTGATCGCCGAGGTGAAGAAGGCCTCGCCGAGCCGGGGGGTGATCCGGCCGGACTTCGACCCGGCCGCCATCGCCACGGCCTACGCCCGCGGCGGCGCCACGTGCCTCTCCGTGCTCACGGACGTGGAGTACTTCCAGGGCGCCGCCGCCTATCTCGCGCAGGCCCGCGGCGCCTGCGCCCTGCCCGTGCTGCGCAAGGACTTCGTCGTGGACCCCTGGCAGGTGTGGGAGTCGCGGGTCCTCGGCGCCGACTGCATCCTGCTCATCGTCGCCGCCCTGGACGACGACCGGCTCGCGGAGCTCGCGGGCACGGCGGCGGAGGCGGGGCTCGACGTGCTCGTGGAGGTGCACGACGGCGAGGAACTCGAGCGCGCCCTGCGCCTCGACACGCCGCTCGTGGGCGTGAACAACCGCGACCTGCGCACTTTCGAGACGCGCCTCGAAACCAGCCTGGAGCTGCGCCCGCGGATCCCGGCCGAGCGCCTCGCCATCGCCGAGAGCGGGATCCACACGACGGCGGACGTCGCGCGGCTGCGGGCCGGCGACGTGCACGCGTTCCTGGTGGGGGAGGCCTTCATGCGCGCCGAGGATCCCGGCGCCGCGCTCGCCGCGCTGTTCGGTCCGACCTGAGGCGACCGCTCAGCGCGTGCCGTAGACCACCATGGTCTTGCCCTTCACGTGCACGAGCCCCTGATCCTGCAGGGTCTTGAGCACGCGTCCGACCATCTCCCGGGAGCAGCCCACGATCCGGCCGATCTCCTGGCGCGTGATCTTGATCTGCATGCCGTCCGGATGGGTCATGGCGTCGGGCTGGCGCGAGAGGTCGAGGAGCGTGCGGGCGACGCGCCCGGTGACGTCGAGGAAGGCGAGGTCGCCCACCTTGCGCGTCGTGTCACGCATGCGCCCCGCCATCTGGCCGGAGAGGAAGTAGAGGATCGATCGGTCCTCCTCGGCGAGCTCGCGGAAGCGCGCGTAGGAGAGCTCCGCGACCTCGCAGGCGGTCCGGGCCTTCACGGAAGCCGAGCGCGGGACCTCCTCCTCGAAGAGGCCCATCTCCCCGAAGAAGTCGCCCTTGTTGAGGTAGGCGACGATCATCTCGCGGCCGGAGTCGTCCTCGATCATGACCGTGACGCTGCCGGAGACGATGTAGTAGAGGGACTCGCTCCGGTCCCCTGCGTGGATCACCGTGGACTTGGCGGCGTACTTGCGCCGATGGGCGGCGGCGAGGAACCGCTCCACGCCCGGGGGCGGCATCGGCGTGCGGAGGACGCTCTGCATCACTGCAACCCTCGTCTCGGGATTCCGGGAAACCGGCGCCGTCCGCGCGCCCGCCCCTCCCTGCGCGGCGTGCGGTCGGGTTTCCCGGGAATCCGCCACTTGCGTCACGTTGCGGCCGGGCCCGGAAGCGCCCGGGCGAACGATGGCCGACACCCGGAACCGTCCGGGGCCCCTTCAGTGTAGGACGTTCTCGGCGACTCGCAGGGCGCAGGGGATCCGGGCAGAATCCGGGGCCCGGCAGCACAGGCAGCGAGGCACCATGGAAGCACGCATCCGATGGGTCGACGGCAGGATGTTCGTCGGCGAGTCCGGGAGCGGACACGCCGTGGTCATGGACGGTCCGCCGGAGCTCGGGGGCCGGAACCTCGGGATCCGCCCCATGGAGATGGTCCTCCTCGGGCTCGGCGGCTGCACCAGCTTCGACGTCGTGGACATCCTGACGAAGGGACGCCAGGCCGTGACGGGCTGCGAGACCGAACTGACCGCGACCCGGGCCGAGGGCGTGCCCTCGGTCTTCGAGCGCATCCACGTGCGCTTCCGGGTCCGCGGCCGCGACCTCAACCCGCGGCAGGTGGAGCGCGCGGTGCAGCTCTCGGCGGAGAAGTACTGCTCGGCGTCGATCATGCTCGAGCGCGGGGGCGTCGAGATCACCCACGACTTCGTCATCGAGGACGAGGCGGCCACCGACGCACGGGAGGCCTCGTGAGCGCTCCCGAGCGACCGGCCCCGACCGCGGGGCTGCGCCACGTCGCCCTCTTCGTGCAGCCCTTCGAGGCCTGCCTGGACTTCTACACGCGCCTCATGGGCATGGAGGTCGAGTGGCAGCCGGACGCGGACAACGCCTTCCTCTGCTCCGGCAACGACAACCTGGCCCTGCACCGGACCGACGCCGCGCCGGCGGCGGAGGGCCAGCGCCTCGACCACATCGGCTTCATCATCGACGAGATGGACGACGTCGACCGCTGGCACGCGTTCCTCGTGGCCGAGGGCGTGCCCATGCGCGCGGCGCCGCGGACGCACCGCGACGGCGCCCGGAGCTTCTACTGCGAGGATCCGGCGGGAAACGTCGTGCAGGTGATCTTCCACCCGCCGCTCTCGAAGGGCGCGCGGCGCGCCTGAACCCGGGCCGCGCGGGCGCCCCACCGCACGGGAGCTTCAGATCCGGTAGGTGGTCTCGGTCATGACCTTCGAGAGCACGGCCATGGCGTCGCGGACCGGGGGCGGGAACTCCACGCCGCCGACCTCGAGGGCCGTCTCCCCGTGGCGCAGCTCGTCCTCGCGCATCTGCTCGACGATGGCACGGCTGCGCAGGTCCTCCTCCGGCAGACGCCGGCGATGGTCGTCCAGGTGCGCGACCACGCGGTCCTCGGTCGCGTGCACGAAGCCGAGGCTCACCTTGTCGCCGACGAGCCCCGTGAGGGCGCCCATGGCGAAGGACATGCCGTAGAAGAGCGGATTGAGCACGCTCGGGCGGGCGTCGAGTTCCTCGAGGCGCTCGGCGCACCAGGCGAGATGGTCCTCCTCCTCGCGGGCGGAACTCTCCATGGCCCGGCGCACGGCCGGGTCCCGGGCCGTCAGGGCCTGCCCGCGATAGAGAGCCTGAGCGCAGACCTCCCCGGTGTGGTTCACGCGCATGAGGCCCGCGGCGTGGCGCCGGGCGTCCGCATCGAGGGCCGCGTCCGGCGGCAGGTTGCTGGACGGCGAGGGCCGATGGGCCCGCGCCGGGCCCGCCACCGTGCGCAGCACGGAGTCGGCGCCGAGGATCAGACGGTCGAGAAAGGATTCCATGAGGGCTCCCGGTGACGCTGCGCCCGTCGCCTAGACTGGAGGGCGACACTCTACGGCAAAGCCCCGCGGCAAGGAGCCCCCCGCATGAGCCAGGCCGGCGATCTGGCCCTGATGATCGACTCCCAGGTGCCGATCATCGTCATCGAGAGCCACGACGAGCGCCGCGTGCTCGCGCTCCTGGCGGAGATCGCGGTCCGCCAGGGCCTCGCCTGCCACGAATGGAGCGCGGTGCGCGGCCTCGAGCGGGGCGGCCTCGAGCGCACGGGCCTGCCCCGGGAGCCCCGGGCGACGGATCCGGAGGAGGCCCTGAAGGAGATCGCCGCCGCGCCGGGGCCGGCGCTCTGGGCCCTCTGCGATCTCCATCCGTTCCTGAAGGACGCCCCGCAGCTCGTGCGTCTCCTGAAGGAGCTGGCCCTCGAGCATCCGCGCCTCCACCACACGCTGGTGCTCGTGAGCCACCGCTTCGAGGTCCCGCCCGAGCTCTCGCGCCTGACCGCCCGCTTCCGCATGGCCCTGCCCGACGCGGCCCGGCTCATGGGCATCGTCCGCGAGCTCGCCGAGGAGTGGGCGCGCCGGAACCGCGGGGCCCGCGTGCGCACGGACCGGCCGACGCTCGAGAAGCTCGTGGCGAACCTGCGCGGCGTGACCGAGGCGGACGCCCGGCTCCTGATCCGCCACGCGATCTTCACGGACGGCGCCATCACCGAGGCGGACCTTCCGGAGCTGAACCGCCTGAAGTACGAGCTCCTCGACGCCGGCGGCGTGCTCCACTTCGAGTACGACGTCCCGGACCTCTCGGCGGTGGCCGGCCTCGACAACCTGAAGGACTGGCTCGGCCGGCGCCGCGCCGTGCTCGCCGGCGGCGAGGACCCGGACCGGCCCCGGGGGATCCTCCTGCTCGGGGTCCAGGGCGGCGGCAAGAGCCTGGCCGCCCGCTGCATCGCGGGGGAGCTGCGCCTGCCGCTGCTCCGCCTCGACTTCGCGAACCTCTACAACAAGTTCATCGGCGAGACCGAGCGGAACCTGCGCGAGTCCCTCGACCAGGCCGAGCGCATGGCCCCCTGCGTGCTGTGGATGGACGAGCTGGAGAAGGGCCTCGACGTGCGCGGGGCGGACAACGCCACCTCCCGCCGGGTCCTCGGGACGCTCCTGACCTGGCTCTCGGAGCACCGTCAGCCGGTGTTCGTGGTGGCGACCGCGAACGACGTGCGCACCCTGCCGCCGGAGCTGCTGCGCAAGGGACGCTTCGACGAGCTGTTCTTCGTGGACCTGCCGGACGCCCGCGCCCGCCGGGACATCCTCGCCCTGCACCTCGCGCGCCGCGGCTGCCCGCCGGAGGGGCTGGACCTCGAAGGCATCGCCCGGGCGACCGAGGGCTTCACCGGCGCCGAGCTGGAGCAGGCGGTGGTCTCCGCGCGCTACGGCGCCGCCGCCGAGGACCGCGCCGTGGACACGGCGGCGCTGCAGGCGGCCGTGGACGCCACGGTCCCGCTCTCCGTCACCATGGCCGAGGCCTTCGCCTCGCTCCGCGCCTGGGCCGCCGGGCGTACGGTCCCCGCGGCGCGGGTCCCCTCCGCCTGAAGCGGTTCGAGGGTTCTAGGCCGCGCTGCTGGAGCGGTCGTCGCCGCGCTGGAGCACCCGGGCGTCGAGGCCCGCCTGCACGAGGAGCCAGCAGGCGAGGCGGGAGCGGCGCCCGCCGTCGCAGACGACGACGTGGACGCGGTCCGGGTCGAGGGCGCCGAGGGAGGCGCGGACGAGGTCGAGGGGCAGGTTGCGGCTGCCCGGGAGCGCGTCGCGACGGAACTCGCCGGGCGTGCGCACGTCGAGGAGCTCCACCGCAGCGTCCGCGCGCAGCCGTTCGAGCCCGTCCGCGTCGACCGTCTCGACGATGCGTTCCTCGAGCAGCTCGGCGAAGGCCCCCTGCTCGAGGCGCATGAGCACGCCGTCCGTGCGCATGACCACGGACGCATTGCGCGGGGCGTCCCCCACGAGGGCGTCCTCGCCGAAGACGTCGCCGGGACCGAGCTCCGCGAGCGGCAGCTCCACGGTCCGCCCCCCCCGCTCGAGGCGCCGCAGGATGCGTGCCCGGCCGCGCTTGATCACGAAGAAGTGCTCGCCGACGGTCCCCTGCCGGACCACCACGTCTCCGGCGCGGGGATGCACCGCCTCGAAGGAGGCGAAGAGCCGCTGGATGCTCGTCGGCGGGATCGCCTGGAAGAGGGCGGAGGCGAGGAGACCGGACATCCAGTCCCGCTCGGGCTCGCCGCGCTCCCCGGCGCCGAGGTCCGTCACCACGTAGTTGCCGGCCTGATCCCAGGTGAGCGCGAGGTCGACGGCGTCCTTGGGGATCACGAAGACCCGGACCGGCGAGGTGGTCACGGCCGTGACCGTGTGCGTGTAGGCGTCGTCGAGGGGCCGCAGGGCCCGCTCCGTGCCCGCCTCCACGGGCGTGATCTCGAAGCGCGCGTCGGCGAGGTCGACCTGCCCGTCCAGGAGATAGTGCAGGTCCCCCTCGCGCTGGCCGCGCTTGAAGAGGATGCGGCCGCGCTCGAAGCGCAGCACCCGGCCCCGGCGGAGCAGGTCCCGGATGTGCGTCTCGGAGATGGAGCAGAAGGGCACGAGGCGGCGCAGGACGTCCCGTCCCAGCGCCTCGCCGTCGCGCATGCCCTCGCGCATGGAGCCTCCCTCGGAGAGGGCCGTCCGCACACGGGAACTTCGGAACGACTGCCTGTGGCGACCGGCCTCGCGTGTCCCGCCGGCGTCCTGCTGTCCATCGGTCGCCGGTCGGGACCGGCCATTATCCACGGGGATCCCCTACCCCGGAACCGAGCCGGGCGACCGGCCGTCGGTCGGAGCACGGCTACCGCCGATCGAGCACGCTCCCCGGGGGCGGGGACCTACAGGGCTCCGGGAAACGCGTCAGGCCCCGGCGCGCTCCCGGGCGATGGCCCGGTGTCCGATGTCCCGGCGGCAGGCCGCGCCCTCGAAGCGGATCGCGTCGACGCCGGCGTAGGCCCGCTGCGCCGCCGCGCCGACGGTCTCGCCGAGGCCGACCACGCAGAGCACGCGCCCCCCGTCCGTGAGCACCTGCCCGTCCTCGAGACGGGTCCCGGCGTGGAACACCTTCACGTCGCCGGGCACGGCGTCGAGCCCCGCGATCGGGTGCCCCTTCTCGTAGGGACCGGGATAGCCCCCGGCGGCGACGACGACCCCGAGGGCCGCCCGGTCGTCGAAGGCGAGGGCCTCGCGGCGGAGCGCGCCCCGGGCGGCCTCGGCGCAGACCGCGACGAGATCGGAGCGCAGGCGCGCGAGCACGGGCTGCGCCTCCGGGTCCCCGAAGCGGCAGTTGAACTCCACCACTCGCGGATCGCCGGCGGCGTCGATCATGAGCCCGGCGTAGAGGAAGCCGCGATAGGGATGGCCGTCGGCGGCCATGCCGGCGAGCGTCGGCTCGACGATGCGCTCGATCACCCGCCGCTCCACCTCCGGGGTGAGCACCGGCGCGGGCGAGTAGGCGCCCATGCCCCCCGTGTTCGGTCCCCGGTCGCCCTCCTCCCGGCGCTTGTGGTCCTGGGAGCTCGCGAAGGGCACGAAGCGCTCGCCGTCGGCGACGACGATGTAGCTCGCCTCCTCGCCCTCCATGAACTCCTCGATCACCACCCGGTGGCCCGCCGCCCCGAAGGCGTCGCCGCCGAGCATGTCGCGGACCGCGGCGAGGGCCTCGTCCACGGTCGTGGCCACCACCACGCCCTTGCCGGCGGCGAGGCCGTCCGCCTTGACGACGATCGGCGCCCCCCGCTCGCGGATCCAGGCCTCCGCCGCGGCGAGGTCCTCGAAGGTCGCGTAGGCGGCCGTGGGGATCCCGTGGCGGGCGAGGAAGTCCTTCGTGAACGCCTTCGACCCCTCGAGCTGCGCCGCTGCCGCGGTCGGCCCGAAGCAGGACAGACCGCGCGCCGTGAAGCGATCGACGACGCCGGCCACGAGCGGCGCCTCCGGGCCGACGAGGGTCAGCCCCACGCCCTCCTCCGCGGCGAAGGCGAGGAGCGCGTCCAGGTCCGTCGCGGCGATCGGCACGTTGCGCACCTTCGGCTCCCGCGCCGTCCCGGCGTTCCCCGGGGCCACGAACACGACCTCCACGTCCGCCGACGCCGCCGCCTTCCAGGCGAGGGCGTGCTCGCGCCCGCCGCCGCCGATCACCAGTACCTTCATGAACGTTCCCCGTCGGGCGCGAAGGGCGGCTTCAGTGCCGGAAGTGGCGCACGCCCGTGAACACCATGGCCATGCCGGCCTCGTCGGCGGCCGCGATCACCTCCTCGTCGCGGACGGAGCCGCCGGGCTGGATCACCGCGGTGATGCCCGCCTCCGCCGCGGCGTCGATGCCGTCCCGGAACGGGAAGAAGGCGTCCGAGGCCATGACCGCGCCGGCGACCGCGAGGCCCTCGTCCGCCGCCTTGATGCCGGCGATGCGCGCGCTGTAGACGCGGCTCGGCTGCCCCGCCCCGACGCCGACGGTGGCGCCGCCGCGGGCGTAGACGATGGCGTTGGACTTCACGTAATGCGCGACCACCCAGGCGAAGCGCAGGTCCGCGAGCTCCGGCTCCGTGGGCGCGCGGCGGGTCACGACGCGCAGCCCCTCCTCCCCGAACTCGATCGCGTCCGCGTCCTGCACGAGGAGCCCGCCGGAGACCTGCTTCAGGGCAAGGGTCCCGGCGGCGAGGGGCGCGAGGGGGCCGCAGGCCAGCAGGCGGACGTTCTTCTTCACGGCGACCGCCGCGAGCGCCTCCTCGGAGACCTCCGGCGCGACGATCACCTCCACGAACTGCCGCTCCACGATGCGCGCCGCCGTGGCCCCGTCGAGGGGACGGTTGAAGGCGACGATGCCGCCGAAGGCGGAGGTCGGGTCCGTGGCGAAGGCGGCGTCGTAGGCGGCCGCCGGATCCGCGGCCACGGCGACGCCGCAGGGCGTGGCGTGCTTGACGATCACGCAGGCCGGCGCCTCGAAGGCGCGCACGCAGTCCAGGGCCGCGTCCGTGTCCGCGAGGTTGTTGTAGGAGAGCGCCTTGCCGTGGAGCTGGCGTGCACCGGCGATGGTCCCGGAGGGAGCCCCCGGGGCGCGGTAGAAGACCGCCCGCTGGTGGGGGTTCTCCCCGTAGCGCAGGGGCTCGCCCTCGCCGAAGGCGAGATGGAAGCGGTCCGGGAACGGGCGCTCGCTGCCGTCCGCGCCCCGGGCGCCGAGCCAGTTGGCGATGGCACCGTCGTAGGCGGCGGTGTGCGCGAAGGCCTTGGCCGCGAGTTCGAAGCGCAGCGCCCGGTCCGTGCAGCCGTCCCGCTCGCCGAGGGCAGCGAGCACCCGCTCGTAGTCGGCGGGGTCCGTCACCACGGCGACCCGCGCGTGGTTCTTCGCCGCGGAGCGGACCATGGCCGGCCCGCCGATGTCGATCTGCTCCACGGCGTCCTCGAGGGCGCAGGCCGGATCCGCGACGGTCTCGGCGAAGGGATAGAGGTTGACCGCCACCAGGTCGATCGGGGGGATGCCGTGCTCGGCCATCACCGCGGCGTCCGGCCCGCCGCCGCGGCCGTCCTCGCGGCCCAGGAGGCCGCCGTGGATGCGCGGATGCAGGGTCTTCACCCGGCCGTCCATCATCTCCGGGAAGCCCGTGTGCTCGGCGACCTCCAGCACCGTGAGCCCCGCGGCGCGGAGCCGGGCGCAGGTGCCGCCGGTGGAGAGCAGTTCGACGCCGGCGGCGGCCAGGCCCCGGGCGAAGTCCTCGATGCCCCGCTTGTCGCTCACGGACAGGAGGGCGCGACGGACGCGGACGTCCTCGGTCATGGCGGATTCCCTGTGGAGGTTCAGCGGAGGCCCACGGAGCGGACGCCGGCGCGGGCGGCGGTCTTCGCGTGGACACCCTCTAGAGCAGGCCGTGCTGCTTGAGCTTCTTGCGCAGCGTGCCGCGGTTCAGGCCGAGCATCTCCGCGGCGCGGGACTGGTTGCCGCCGGCATGGCGCATGACGGTGGCGAGGAGCGGCGCTTCCACTTCCGTGAGCACGAGCGCGTAGAGCTCCGAGGCCGGTTCCCCGTCGAGGTGGGTGAAGTAGGCCTCCACGGCCCGCTCCACGCAGAGCCGCAGCGGATCCTGCGCGCCCGTCGCCTCCACGGCGAGGCGCTGCGCGGGCCCTGCGGCGGTCCGCCGCCCTTCCCCGGAGATCTCTTCCACCCGTCGTTCCCCCGTCGCCGCGGCGCGCGCCGCGGGCCGTTCAGGCCGCACGGGCCACGGCGGAGCGGTGCTCCGCCGGCCGCGCTGCGTCCGCGAGCGCCGCCGCGCCCTCCGTCTCGAAGAAGACCGCGAGGGCGTCGAGCTGTGCCGACGCCTCCTCGATCCCGTTGAAGCGGCGCCGGAAACGCTCCCCCGCGTCCCCGAGGTCCGCCAGGGCCCAGCCCACGTGCTTGCGCGCGATGCGCAGGCCGCGGGCGGGGCCGTGGAATGCATGCAGGCGCGCCACGTGGCGCGCGAGGAGCGCCGACCGGGTCGCCGCGTCCGGATCCGGGACGCGCTCGCCCCGCTCGAGGTACGCGGCGATCTGCCCGCAGAGCCAGGGCCGCCCCTGGGCGGCGCGGCCGATCATGACCCCGGCGGCGCCCGTGTGCGCGAGCACCGCGCGGGCCCGCTCCGGTGAGTCGATGTCGCCGTTGGCGAGGACCGGCAGGTCCACGGCGTCGACGATGCGCGCGATCGTGTCGTACTCGGCCTCGCCCCCGAAGCGGTCGGCGCGCGTGCGCCCGTGCACGGCGAGGGCCGCGATGCCGGAGTCCTCCGCGATGCGCGCGACGGTGACGCCGTTGCGGTGCTCCGGCGACCAGCCCGTGCGGATCTTCAGGGTCACGGGCACGTCCACGGCGTCCACCACGGCCTTCAGGATCGAGGCGACGAGCGCTTCGTCCCGGAGCAGCGCAGAGCCCGCGGCCCGGTTGCACACCTTCTTCGCCGGGCAGCCCATGTTGATGTCGACGATCTCCGCGCCCTCGGCGACGTTGAAGCGGGCCGCCTCGGCGAGCATCGACGGCTCGCCGCCGGCGATCTGCACGCTCCGGGGCCGGACCTCGTCCGCGTGCAGCCGCCGCAGCCGCGACTTCCGCGTCCCGCGCAGGGACGGATCGGCGGCGACCATCTCCGAGACCACGAGACCGGCGCCCAGCTCCCAGCAGAGTTCCCGGAACGGCAGGTCCGTGACGCCGGCCATGGGCGCCAGCGCCACGCGGTTGCGCAGTACGTGGGAACCGATGCGCAGCGGCGTCGTTCCGGATCCGTCGAGGACGACGGGCGTGATCCCGCAGCGTGTCACCGGGGAGGTGCTCCTGGCAGCTGGCGTGTGCGTGTCGCCCGTGGAGGCGGTGGACCGTCCGGTCCGATGGCGGCGAGAACCCCGACAGGCCGCCGACGTTCCCGTCCGGAAACGTCGCGCGCCCGCCTCGCGCCGGACGCGCCGCCCGGGCAGGCGCCGCGAGCGGACCGCCAATGGTAGTCGTGCGTCCGCGGCAGTCAAACGCGCTCGTCCGAAGGCGCTCCACGAGTCGGACGGACGACGCGACGAACGGAGCCGGGGCCACGCTTTCCGGGAGTCCGGGAGGGATTGCGGCAGGGTACGGAACGCGTAGAATCGCGCTCCTCTTCACTACCCAGCCGAGGCTTTATGCAGCCCTGACGATGCGGCGCACTCCTGACGTGACGCCGCTAAGCAGCAAGCGAGCCGTAGCGACAGGAGATGCGAATGCGCGCAGACGTTGCCCTCGCGGGACGAGCCGACCTCGTCCCGCACGACCCGGGGCCCCGGGCAGACCACGGTGAGTTTTCCTGCGAGGACGGTCGCCTCGATCACTTCATCGAGCGCGACGGGGTCCGTTTCGCGGGCACCCACCTGATCCTCGACTTCTTCGGCGCCCGTCATCTCGACGATCTCGAGCGCATGGAGGCGGCCCTCCGCCGCGCCGTCGAGGACGCCGGCGCCACCCTGCTCCACATCCATCTGCACCACTTCACTCCGAACGGCGGCATCTCCGGCGTCGCGGTCCTGGCCGAGTCGCACATCTCCGTGCACACCTGGCCCGAATGCGACTACGCCGCCTTCGACATCTTCATGTGCGGGGACGCCCGGCCCGAGCTCGGCGCCGAGGCGTTGCGCGAGGCCTTCGCCCCCGACCGCCTGGAGATCGTCGAGCACCGCCGGGGAGTGGTCGATGGCCCGGAGTGAGTTCGTCGAGACCCTCTACGACTCCTACGGCCAGCGCTTCAGCATCGACGAGGTCTTCTTCGAGAGCCGGACGGAGCATCAGCACCTGCTGATCTTCCACAACGCGAAGTTCGGCCGCGTGATGGCTCTCGACGGCGTGGTGCAGACCACCGAGCGCGACGAGTTCTACTACCACGAGATGCTCGCCCACGTGCCGCTCTTCGCGCACGGGGCCGCGAAGCGCGTGCTCATCGTGGGGGGCGGCGACGGCGGTCTGCTGCGGGAGGTCGTCAAGCACCGGGAGGTGGAGCAGGTCACGCAGGTGGAGATCGACGGCTCCGTCGTCGAGATGGCGAAGACCTGGCTGCCGGACCACTCCCGCGGCGCCTTCGACGATCCGCGCTTCGAACTCGTGATCGCCGACGGCGCGGAGTACGTCCGCACGGCGGAGCGGCGCTTCGACGTGATCCTCGTGGACTCGACGGACCCGATCGGCCCCGGCGAGGTGCTCTTCAGCACGGCGTTCTACCGCGACTGCGATGCGCTCCTCGCTCCCGGCGGCGTGCTCGTGAACCAGAACGGCGTGCCCTTCATGCAGCTCGACGAGGTGCGCAAGACGGCGCGCGCCTTCCGGGAGCTGTTCGCCGACTGGCACTTCTACGGCGTGGCCGTGCCGACCTACGTCGGCGGGATCATGACCCTCGGCTGGGCGACCCAGGAGCCGACGCGGCGCACCGTGCCCCTCGAGGTGCTCGAGGAGCGCTTCGCGGACGCGGCGATCGACACGCGCTACTACACGCCCGCGGTGCACCGCGGGGCCTTCGCCCTGCCGCGCTTCGTGCAGGAGGCGATCGAACGATGAGCGAGCCCACGATCGCGGCGCCGCCCGTGCTGCTCGAGACGCTCGGACCGGACTGGCGGGCGCTCGCCCGGGCGCACGGTACGCCCCTGCTCGTGCTCGACTGCGACCGCCTGCGGCTCCAGTACCGCCGGCTCGCGGCGGCGCTGCCGGGTGTCACCCTGCACTACGCGATCAAGGCCCTGCCCCACGAGGCCGTGATCGCGACCCTCGCGGACGAGGGCGCGAGCTTCGACATCGCCACGAGCGGCGAGATCGCCCTGCTCGAGCGGCAGTACGTGCCCCCCGCACGCACGATCCACACCCATCCGATCAAGCGCGACGACGAGATCCGCCGCGCCCTGCGCTACGGCTGCACGACCTTCGTGGCCGACAACGTCGACGAGCTCGACAAGCTCGTGCCCTACCGGCACCGGGTCGGCGTGCTCGTGCGGGTCAGCTTCCCGAATCCGACGGCCCGGGTGGACCTGTCGCGGAAGTTCGGCTGCGCCGTCGACGAGCTGCCGGCGCTCCTCGCCGCCGCGGACGCGCGCGGCCTGCACGTGAAGGGCCTGTCCTTCCACGTGGGCTCGCAGGTGGACGGCCCGGCGGCGCACGTGGACGCCATCCACCGCTGCCTGCCCTTCCTGGAGACCCGTCGCCCCGGCGCCCTGGCGCGCGCGACGGTGCTCGACCTCGGCGGCGGCTTCCCCGTGAACTACGACGGCGCCACGCCGGAGATCGAGGCGTTCTGCGCACCGATCCGCGAGGCGCTGGCGCTGGTGCCGCCCCACGTGGCCGTGATCGCGGAGCCCGGCCGCTACCTCGCGGCGCCGGCCATGACCTGCGTGACCGCCGTGGTCGGTCGCGCCCGGCGGGGCGGACGCATGTGGTACTACCTCGACGACGGGGTCTACGGCTCCTTCAGCGGGCAGCTCTACGACCACACGCGCTATCCGCTCCTGCCCCTCGACGCGCGCGGCGCGCCGGAGCCGAGCGTGCTCGCCGGTCCCACCTGCGACTCCGTGGACGTGATCGCCGAGGACTTCCCGGTGGGCGAGCTGCGCATCGGCGACCTGATCGTCGCGCCCATGATGGGCGCCTACACGGCGGCCAGTGCCAGCGAGTTCAACTCCCTGCCGCGCACGCGCATCGTCGCCCTCGGCGCGCCCGCGAAGCTCGCGGCGGCCGACGAGCGCGTCGTCCGCCTCGCCTGAACCCGGCGCGCCCGACGGGCCGAGGGCGGCGCGCCGGGAGCGGGCCGGTCAGGTCGCCGGGGGCGCCTCGCCCGGCGGGTCCACCAGCATGAAGCGCGCCTCGCACTCCGCCACCACGACGCCGTCCGCGGCGCGCCGCGCCCGCGCCGCGAGGGTCACGAGGCGCCGGCGGCCCTCCACGCGCTCGGCCTCGAGGAGCAGCGGCGTCCCGGTCGGGACCTGCTCGCGGTAGCGCACCTCGCAGCGCGCCGTGAAGCCGCGCAGGCCACGCAGCCAGAGCCAGTTCGCCATGACCTCGTCGAGGGCCGTGAACAGCAGCCCGCCGTGGGTCACCCCGGTCCAGCCGCAGTGCTCCTCCCGGGGCGTGAAGCGGCCGTGGCAGGCGTCCCCCTCGAGCCAGAGTTCCATGCCCAGGCTCACGGGGTTCACGGTGCTGCAGGCGAAGCAGTGGACCGTGCTCCCCCCGCCGTCCGACGCCTCGTTCTCGCTCATGCTCGCTCCCGCCGTCCGCTCATTCCGGTCCCTCGGCCTCCGCCCGTCAGCGGAAGGTCATGACGTAGTTCACCGCGTCCGCCCCCGGATCGACGAGTTCGAGGGCGATCTGCACCGGGCGCCGGGGAGGCATCTCCGGCCGCTCCGCGGCGAGGGCCGCGTCGAGGTACTCGCCCGGGGCGAAGCGCCGGGCGGCGACGAGCTCGCCGCGCAGGTCCGAGAAGCGCAGCTCCAGCTCCGGCCAGGGCTGGGGCCAGGGCGCCCGGTTCACGATCACCGCGTCGACGCGGAGCGCGTCCGCGCGTTCCGGATGGCTGCGGACGACCAGGCGCTGGCTGCGGATCCGGCTCGCGTCGCGCAGCACCGGCAGGGTGCAGCCGACGCGAGCGCAGAAGGTCTCGAGCGCCGGGCGGTAGCGGGCGTCGAGGGCGAGGCGGGGCAGCTCGCGCACCCACAGCTGCGCCGCCAGCCCCCCGAGGGCGAGCACGGCGACCGCGGCCCAGGCGAGCCGGCCCCGCGGCCGTCGGCGGGATTCGCGCTCCGGTGCGGGCTCCGTAGGCGCCTCCTCGAGCGCGTCGAGCGACGGCGCCGGGGAGAAGGACGCCGCGCCGGCTTCCTCCTCGACCGCGGCGTCCTCCACGGCGAGCGGCCGGTCCTCCGCCTCGGCCGGCTCCGGCGCCCCGCCCGGGGCGAACGCGACGGAGGACTCCTCCACGGGCCCGGGCTCCGCGAGCGCGTCTCCGGCCCAGCCGTCCTCCGGCGGCGACGCCTGCGCGTCCTGCGGCTCGGGTTCCGGTGCGGGGACGGCGTCCTCCGGCTCCGGCGGCAGCCGTTCCGTGAGCGGCTCCGGACGCGGCTCGAGCAGCCCGAGCACGCCGCCGGGGCCCGGCGGACGCCCGGCGGCCTCGTCGGGACCGGAGCGGGTGGTGGACGGTTCCGGCGTGGACAGGTCGGGCACCCGGGACGCCTCGTCGAGGAGCGCGTCCAGCTCCGCCTCGAGCGCCTCCTCGTCGTCCAGGGCCGGCTCCCGCCCTTCGTCCGCGTCGTCGGCGGCGCGCTCCGCCGCCGGCACCTCCCGCTCGAGCTGCGGGGGCGCCTCGGGCTCCGGCACCGCCCCGGGCGCCGTGCCGTGCGCCGGCGGCGGCTCCCGGTCCGGCTCGAGCACGGAGCGGTGGCGCCGGGCCTGCAGCTCGTCCGGATCCGGCGGCGGCGCCGCGGCTCCCCGTTCCCGGAGCCGCTCCGAGGCCCGGAACACGGCCTGACAGGCGCCGCAGCGCACGAGGCCCCCCGCCGCGGCGAGGTGCGCGGCCGTCACCCGGAAGTGGGTCCCGCACTCGGGACAGTCGACGACCCACTCCCTCACGGATCCCTCCTGCGCCCGTCGAGGCAGAGCCAGCCCTCGTCCTCGTGCCGTACGAAGGCGAAGTCCGGCCAAGCGGCCGCCACCGCGTCCGCCTGCTCCGGAAGGATCCCCGAGAGCACGGCCCGCCCGCCGGGCTCGACCGCCGCCCGGAGCCGCGGCGCGAGTTCCATCAGCGGTCGCGCGAGGACGTTCGCGAGCAGGAGCGCGCAGCGGGCGTCGGCGGGAAGCGCCTCCCGGACCGAGAGGCGTTCCGCGCAGCCGTTCAGCACCGCGTTCTCCCGCGTCGCCGCGAGGGCCTGCGGATCGTGATCCACGGCGAGCACGGCGCGGGCCCCGAGCGCGAGCGCCGCGAGCGCGAGCACGCCGGAGCCGCAGCCGAAGTCGAGCACGACGCCCCCCGCCGGGGGCTCGGCGGCCAGCCGCGCGAGGCACAGGCGCGTCGTCGGATGGGCGCCGGTGCCGAAGGCGAGCCCGGGCGCCAGGGCCACGCGGACGCCGCCGTCCTCCGCCGGCGCCTCGCCGACGCCGACCCCGCGCTCGTCCACGGGCACGAGATGGAGGCGCCCGGGGAAGGACAGGGCCCGGGCGTGCTGGCGCCAGGCGGCGGTCCAGTCGGCGTCCGCGAGCGGTTCGAACCGCGGCTCCGGCAGCGCGTGTCCGGACGCCTCCTGCCAGGCCGCGGCGGCCGC
>JAZBPF010000491.1:0-3506 GCA_036351515.1 Pseudomonadales bacterium
CCGTCCGAGAAGGCGTTGGCCGAGATGTTCTGCCGCACCCCGAGCTCGAGGTTATCGGTGCGCATCCAGCCGAGCTGACCGTTGACGCCCGCGGAGGTCGAGTCGAAGTCGTTGTCGCTCGAGCCGGCGCCCGAGAGCGTGAAGACCCGGTCTCCGGCCTCCTGTGCGGCCTGAGCGCCCGCGATCGGAAGAAGGCCCAGGACGAAGACTGCTGGCAGGAATCTGCTCTTCATGTTGTCTCTCCTCGTCGTCGGAACAACTGCGCGCGGCCGGACTGCGCCCGGACGCACCGATCCGTCGACGTTCACTGCAGTGCATGAACGCACGCCTCCGGCACGCTCTTGTGACGAAGCCGCACGTACTGGCGTTCGACAGGGGCGAGTCGAAAGGTTCCCGAAATTCCGGGAATCCGAGGCAGATCGTCGAAGGCGATCGAAGGGCGCCTCGTCCATGCGCGCCGCCTCTCGCCGTCCGCGCCCCGCGGACGCCGCGCGTCAGCTTCCGATTGCGTACCACGCCCCCAGCTGCGCCAGCAGCATCACCACCATCGCGTTCGAGGTCGCATACGGCGCATGCACGCGCGTGAAGCACCACCAGCCGTACGCGAGCACCGGTGCCGAGAGCAGACCGGCCGCGACCACCGGCAGCGGCACGAGCCAGCCGGCGGTTCCGAGCAGCAGGAGGTACGCGGAGAGCCCGAGCGCACCGTGGAGCCTGCGCAGCGCGACCGGGGAGAGCCGGGTGGCGAGCGTCCGCTTGCCCACGGCGGCATCCGCCTCCCGGTCCGCCCAGCCCGTGGCCAGCAGGTTCACGAACACGAGGAGCGTGAAGGGCAGGCAGAGGAGGAGCAGCGCCGGTTCGAACACGCGACTCGCGGTCGCGTGGCCGAAGACGTGCAGCAGCAGGCCCCCGAGGACGGCGTTGTCGAGCTCGCCCCAGCCGCGCCAGGCGAGGCGCAGGGGCGCCAGCGAGTACTGCCAGCCGAGGATCGCACCGAGCACCAGCGCCGCGAGGACCACTGGTGCCACCGCGCCGGCGACGGCCCCGGCGAGGCCCACGGCGAGTCCCAGAGCGAGCGTCCAGCCCGCTGCGCGCAGGGCGAAGCGCCGGGGCACGAGCCCCGCCGGCAGGACGCCGCTGCCCCCCGAGTAGCGCGTCCGCCGGGTGCAGGCATCGGTCTCGACGTCCGCGTACTCGTTCGCGTAGTGGATGGAGGCGGAGACGAGGAGCAGCGCGAGCGTGCTCCAGAGGACGTCGATCCAGACCAGGGCGTGGCCCTGCGCCCGGGCGATGAGCAGACCGTTCCCATGGACCGCGAGGACGCTCGCGAGGAGCAGGGGGCGGGCCATACCCCAGAGCGCCAGAAAGATCGCAGCCGGCTGCGGGCCACGGCCTTCCGAAGCGCCGGGAGGGCAGTGCACCCCGGGGGATGCCGGGCGGCGTGCGCGCGTGGACACGATCCTGTTCGCTCCGTCCGCGCCCGCGGCGATGGCAGGATGGGACGCCATACTCCGCAGGTCCAGCCCCGGGCGCGGGAGGCGTACCGATGACGAGCAAAGGGACGGTGGGGAAACGTTTCGGCCAGGCGTTCCGATGCCTCGGCCTGCTGGTGCCGTTGCTGGCGAGCGTTCCCGCCGCCGGTGCCCCGGCGGACGCGGCGCAGCTCCGCGAGGAGGTCGCCCGGATGGCCGAGGACTGGCTCGCCCTGCGCCCCATGCAGGGCTTCCTCCATCCCATGGACCTCGCGGAGGCCTACCATTGGCAGGACGCCTTCGTGGCGGAGCTCGAACCCACGCTCGGCCCCGTGGTCGGCTGGAAGACCGGCGGCCACGACCGGGGGCCGGGCTTTCCCGTCTTCCCGCCCGAGGGCATCCGCGCCCAGCTGCTGGCGGGACAGTTCCGCGAGGACGGCACCGCGATCCGGCTCGAGGACACCCGCGCCGGCTTCCTCGAGGCCGACCTCGCCTTCCGCGTCGGCTCGACCGCCATCCACGACGCCGAGACGGACCTCGAGCTCCTCGCCGCACTCGACGCCCTCGTGCCCTTCGCGGAGGTGCCGGATCCCTGGTACGACCCCGCGACCCGATCGGTGAACGGCACCATCGTCGCCAACATGAGTACGCGCTTCTCGTTCACGGGCACGCCGGTGCCGATCGAGGCGACGGAGGCCTGGCTCGCGCGGATCCGCAGCTTCACGTTCCTCGTGCGCGACGAGCACGGCACGGTGATCCAGACCGGCGCCATCGCGCACTGGTACGACCCGATCGCCGTCGTGCGCTGGCTGCGCGATCATCTCGTCTCCTCGGGCAAGCGCCTGGAACCGGGGCAGCTGCTCTCCCTCGGCAACATCGGGATCCTCCGCCAGCTCCACGAGGGATCGCCCCGCGGGCCGGCCTACCAGAGCGACCGCTTCACGCTCGAGTACCACGGCCTCGTCGACGGACCGCCGCCGTCCGTGACCATCGCCATCGATCGCAGCCCGCGGTAGCGCGCATACTCGCCCCGTCGACCGGAGGCCCTCACGCAATGGATCTGCCCGAGATCGCCGTCCTCTACCGGACCCGGGACGACCGGGGATCCTTCGTCCTCGAGCGTCACCGCGGCGTCCGGGACCACATCCGCGCCCAGGGCACGATCGACCTGCCGACGACCTTCGAGGCGGGACGGGCGTACCTGGCCCGGGGCATGGCGGCGCGCACGCTCTGGGACTGGCGCCAGGCGGAGTTCGCGGAGCGCTCCCTGGATCGGGCGTCCTTCTCCGAGCTGGCGGGCGAGAACGCCCGCCGGTACGAGGTCGCCGAAGGTCGACGTGTCGCGCATCTGGTCGCCTCCCCGGTGCTCTTCGGCTTCCTGCGCATGGCCGAGACCCTCTTCGACCTGCGCCTCGACGAGGAGGGCGCGTCGGACGCCGAACGCCGGGTCGGGGTCTTCACCGAGCTGGATCGGGCGATCGCCTTCCTGCAGGACGAAGGCTGAAGCAGGACGCCCGCCGACCACGATGCACGCACTCGCCGCCCGCAGGCGTCGGGATCGCTGCTAGAGTGAGGAAACGGCCGGCAGGGAAGCGCGCGCCATGGTGCCCTCCATCCTCCTCGACTCCGCCGATCCCGCCTGGCGCATCGTCCGCCACGACGCCGAGCACCCGGGCCTGACGCGCCTGGAAGTGATCGGAAGTCCGCGCTGGGAGGACGTCGTCGAGGCGTCCATCACCTACAACCGCGCGGGCCCGAGCCGCCTCACGCTCTGGGACTACCGCCGGGGATCGCTCCCGGACCTGAACACCTTCCAGGCGGGCGACGGCGCGCGCCGGAGCGCGGAGCAGTACGTCGACCTGCCGGAGCGCCGCGTCGCCGTGGTCACGGCCACCGACCGCGACTTCGGCATCACGCGCATGATCCACGCCTACACGCAGGGGCTGATCGAGGACCGGCACTGGTCCTCGGCGGGACGCCCCTTCCGCGACTACGAGGCGGCGATCGCCTGGCTCCTGTCGGACGATCCCTGAC
>JAZBPF010000492.1:0-5305 GCA_036351515.1 Pseudomonadales bacterium
CGTTGCGATGGGTCGCAAGCTCGCCCGGATCGCCTTCGCGCTGATGCGGACGGAGACAGACTATCGCCCCGCGCAAGCCGCATAAGCGTTGCGCGGAGCCATAGGATCTCCCACAGGCCGCTTCGACGCCCCCTTGTGGGAGCCCGCTTCAGCGGCGACGACGGCCCCGCCGCACCGAAGGTCGCGACTGAAGTCTGCTCCCACAGGCCGCTTCGACGCCCCCTCGTGGCTCGCTTCCGCGACGAGCAGACGCGATCGTGGCCTCCGGCTATGCTCGCTTCAGGACTGCGGACACGGGAGCACGGGGCTGGCCAGTTCACTCCGGGAGCAGGGCGCGATCCGAGGAGGGTCGCCGCCCGAAGAGCAGAGGCGCCATCGAACGGTCGCCTTCGCGTCGGCGGCCGCGGTGCTGCTGTTCCTCTTCTTCACCGTCGACAACGTCCGCCGCGGTGGCATCTGGGTGGAGGTGGGGGCCTTCTATGCGCTCGGCGCCGCGCTCGCGGCCAGCGCGTTCCTCGCCTGGGCGACGCCGGCCTATCTCTGGTTCGCCCGACTGTGCCTGGCCTACTGCTGCGCCATGATGTGCCTCGGCTTCCTCGTCGCCCCCGGGGCCTTCACCTTCGCCTGGGTGGTCTTCGCGCCGGCGGCGGCGATCGTCCTCTTCGGGCGCACGGAGGGGCTGGTCTGGGCGGGGCTCGTCTGGCTGTTCTGGGCTGCGCTCCTGCTCCGGCCCGAGACCGTGGGCATCGACCCGACCGCCCGGGACTGGCCCGGTCCGGACCGGGCGGTCGCCGTGCTCGTGGTGCTGCTCCTGGTCACCGGACTGACCGCGGGCTACGAGACGATCCGCCTGCGCACGCGCAGTGCCCTCGAGGACGAAGCCGCGGCGCGGGCCCGCGCCGAGCACGAGCGGGTGCTGCTGGCGCGCGTGGCCGGCGGCATCGCCCACGAGGTGAACAACGGCCTCCTCGTGCTCCAGGGCAACCTCGACCTCCTCGAGGAGGATCGCGACGAGGCCGGACGCCCGGGCAACCCCGGCATCGAGGCCATGCGGTCGGCGATCCGGGATCTGCACGGCCTGGGAAACCGCCTGCTGGCCGCCACGGGGCAGCAGCGCCTGCAGCCCGTCGCGGTCGAGCTGCCGGAGCTGCTGCAGGCGGCCATCGACCGATCCAGCGGAGGCGGGGCGTCCCCGCCCGTACTGGAGGTGGAGGCGGGGCTGCCGGCCGTGCGCGTCGATCCGGTCCGCTTCGGCGCCGTGCTCGACGCCCTGCTCGCGAACGCCCGCGAGGCCGACGGGGGGCCGTGGTGCTCCGGGCCCGTCGCGAGGTCCTCGACCCGGCAGAGGCCGGACCGCTCGAGCTGCAGCCGGGCCCCTGCGTCCGCGTCTCCGTCCTCGACCGCGGCCGCGGCTTCGCACCGGATGCGCTCGAGCGCGCGCTCGAGCCCTTCTTCACGACCTCCTGCGGGACTCCGGGCCGGGGCCTCGGCCTGACGATGGCCCGAGGCTTCCTGCGCCAGTCGGGGGGCGCGATCCGCCTGCGCAACCGTGCCCGCGGTGGCGCTGCGGTCGAGCTCTGGTTGCCCCTCGCCTGAGGCGGCTCAGACCGCCTCCACCGGCTCGTCCACCACGGCCTCCGGCCGCTGCGTCCCGCGGAGCCGATCGAGCAGGTCGTAGAAGTCCTCCAGGATCAGGTACAGCGCCGGCACCAGGAACAGCGTGATCACCGTCGCGAAGAGCACCCCGAAGGCGAGCGAGATCGCCATGGGAATCACGAAGGCCGTGGCCCAGTTCGAGTTCGCGATGAGCGGGGCGAGCCCGATGAAGGTGGTGGTCGACGTCAGCAGGATCGCCCGGAAGCGCGTGACGCCGGCCAGGCTCACGGCCTCCCACACGTCCACGCCCTCCCGGCGCCGCCGGTTCACGTAGTCCACGAGCACGAGCGAGGCGTTCACCACGACGCCCGAGAGCGCCACCATGCCGAGCATGGAGAAGAACACGAGCGGTTCGCCCATGACGTAGTGCCCGGTGATGGCACCGATGGCGCCGAAGGGGATCACGCTCATGATCACGAACGGCTGCAGGTAGCTCTTCAGGGGGATCGCCAGCAGCGCGTAGATGATGATCAGCGCGAGGATCATGGCCTGGCCGAGGCTCGTCATGGAGGACGCCCGCTCCTCCTGCTCGCCGCCGAGGCCCACGGAGACGCCGGGATACTTCGCGAGCAGGGCGGGCAGCGCCGTCTCCTGGATCGCGCCGATGATCTTCTCGGGCGTGGTGCGCGCGCGGTCGACCTCCGCGGTGACGTTGACGATGCGCTGTCCGTCCTTGCGGTTGATGCGCGAGAAGCCGCGACCGATCTCGAGCTCGGCGACGGTGGAGAAGGGCACCTCGGCCCCGTCGGCGGTGCGGATGCGCATGTCCTCGAGGTTGCCGATGGACCGTCGCTCCTCCTCCGGATAGCGCACCATGATGCGCACGTCGTCCACGCCGCGTTGCACGCGCTGCACCTCGAGGCCGTAGAAGGCCTGGCGCACCTGGCTCGCGAGATCGTTCATGGTGAGCCCGAGGGTCCGGGCCGCCGGCGCCAGCTCGAGCTTGATCTCCTGTTTGCCGGCCCGGAAGGAATCGGAGACGTCGTAGACGCCCGCGTAGCGGGCCACCTCCGCACGGAGCTCCGCCGCCAGCTGCCGGAGCTCGTCCACGTCGCGGCCGGTGAGCTCGAAGTTGATGGCCTCGCCGGTCGTGAAGGCGGCGGCGGAGAAGGACAGCTCCACGGCGTCGGGGATCGGCCCCGTCAGTTCCCGCCAGCGATTGGCCATGTCGGCGACGGACACGTCGCCGCGCTCCTTGAAGGGCGGCAGCGCCACGGCCACTTCCGCGAAGTGGCTCTGGCCCGGCTGCTCCGGCGTCGGGGGGCCGCCGCCCCGGCCGATCTGCGTGCCCACGGACGTGAGCATGTGCTGGATCATGCTCGGCGCGTCCGGCGGGCGCGCCGCGTCGAGCTCCTCGCGCAGGCGCTCCGCCGCCCGCTCGAGGCGCTCGACGGCCGCGGAGGTCACCTCCACGGGCACGCCCTCGGGCATGGTCAGCGTCGCGTAGATCCGGTCGCCCTCCACGGAGGGGAAGAACTGGAAGGACACGCGCCCGCTCGCGATCAGCCCGCCGGTGACGATGAGCGCCGCCACGGCCAGCGACGCCGTGACGTAGCGCGCCTGCATGGCCTTCAGGAGCAGGGGCCGGTAGCGGTCCGAGGCGAAGCGCTCGAGCCCGTCCTGGAGCTTCGTCTGGAAGCGGATCCAGGCCTGCACGAAGGCGGTCTTCTCGAAGAGGTAGCCCGAGGTCTTCCGATGCGCGAGGTGCACGGGAAGGATCAGCTGACTCTCCACGATGGAGAAGAACAGGCAGATGATCACCACGTAGCCGATCACCGCGAAGAACTCGCCGATGCGTCCGGCACCGAGGAGCAGCGGCAGGAAGGTGGCCATGGTGGTGAGCACGCCGAAGATCACCGGCACGGACACCTCGTGGGTGCCGTCGATGGCCGCGTGGCGCCGGCTCTCGGCCGCGAGCTCGTGCGCGTAGATGCGCTCGCCGACGACGATGGCGTCGTCCACGACGATGCCGAGGATCAGGATGAAGGCCATGACCGTCAGCGTGGAGATGGAGATGTCCGCGAAGGGGAAGATCATGATCCCCCCGAGGAGCGCGATCGGGATGCCCGCCGCGACCCAGAGCGCGAGGCGGAAGCGCAGGAACAGGGCGAGGATCGCCAGCACGAGGATCAGACCGTTGCGGGCGTTCTCCATGAGCGTGTCGAGGCGCACCCGGAGCTCCTCGGACTCGTCCTGCCAGACCACGACGTCGATGCCCTCGGGCAGGGTCCGCTCGTAGTCCGCGAGGAAGGTGCGGAGCGTGCGGGCCATGTCGATGATGTCCTCGTCGCCCACGCGGAAGACCTTCACCATCACCGCCGCGCGTCCATCGAGGCGGGCGCGCAGGTCGCCCTCCTCGAAGCCGTCGACGATGTGTGCGAGCTCCGACAGGAACACCCGCGTGCCGTCGGCGCGCGTGAGCACGACCACGTCCTCGAGCTCCCGGCCCGTGTAGGCCTGACCCTCCGTGCGCACGAGGATCTCGCCGCCTTCCGTCTTGATGGTCCCGCCGGGCATGTCCACGGAGGTGCGGCGGATCGCGTCGGCCACCTGGGCGAGCGTGAGCCCGTGCCGGCGCAGCATCTGCTCGGAGACCTCCACGGAGATCTCGTAGGGGCGCGTGTAGGCGATGTCCGCCTGGGAGATGCCCGGGAGGTCCACGATCGCGTCCCGGAGCTCCTGGCCGAGGTCCTTCAGGACGCGCTCGCTCGCGTTGCCGACGAGGACGATCTGCATGACCCCGCCGCGGAACACGAACTTGGAGACGACCGGCTGCTCCGTCTCCACGGGGAAGGTGTTGATGCCGTCGACCTGGCTCTTCACCTCGTTGGTGACGGAGGTGGAGTCGAAGCCGTCGGCGACCTCGAGGGTCACCGTGCAGCTGCCCTCGTTGGCGGTGGCGGTCATCTTGTCGATGCCCTGGACCGTCTCCACGGCCTCCTCGATGCGCACGCACACGGAGCGCTCGACCTCCTCCGGGGAGGCGCCGAGGTAGGGGACCGTGATGCGCACGACATCGGGGTCGATGTTCGGGAATTCCTCCTGGTGCGTCGTGAGCAGCGCCATGCCGCCGCCGATCACCAGGATGAACATGAGCAGGTTCGCCGCGACGGCGTTGTCGACGAACCAGGCGATGAGCGTCTTCATGGCGCGGGCCTCAGGCGTCGATCGGGTCGACGGTCATGCCGTCGATCACCGTCTGGATCGGCGAGACGCACACCCGTTCGCCGGCGGCGAGACCGCTCTCGAGGAGCACCTCGTCCTGGTAGAAGCGCAGCGGGCGGACCGTACGGAAGCGCATGCGGTTCTCGCCGTCGACGACGAGTACGCGGTTGCCCTCGCGGAGCGCCGAACGGGGCAGCGTCACCACGTCGTCGACTCGGTTGCCCGCGATCTCCGCCTGCACGAAGAGCCCGACCGGGAGCGGTGGCTCCGGATCGGTGACGCGGGCCACCACGTGCACCATGCGCGAACGCGGGTCGATCTCGCCCTCCGTGCGCACCACGCGCCCGGTCCAGCGGTAGCGCTCCCCGGCGAAGGTCGCGGAGAGCTCGACGGTGGGCGCCTCGTCGGGGCCGAGTTCGCCGCGGACGCCGAGGGACAGGTCCAGGTAGGCGAGCTGCTCGTCCGCCACGGGCAGGCGGATCTC
>JAZBPF010000493.1:0-3413 GCA_036351515.1 Pseudomonadales bacterium
CCCCGGAGCCAGCGGTCGAGCACTTCGAAGGGGGCGCCGGGACCGGGCGCGAAGCGCAGGCGGCCGTCCAGCTCCGTGAGGGTGCTGCCCGCGGGCAGGGGCGGGCGTGGTCCCTCCGATGCCGTCTCCAGCACGAAGGCGACGATCGCCCGGTCCTCCCGCCCGATCTCGACGTCCTCGAGCCGCGCCCAGGGCGCCTCCGGCGCGAGTGCCAGGGGGCGCTCGACGAGGCGGCGGACACTGCGTTCGCCGGCGTCCAGTGGGGGCGGCGCGGCGTGGTGGTCGAGGAAGCCCGGATCCGCGACCGTCGCGCGAAGGCGCAGGCCGTCCGCATCCGCCGCGAAGGCGAAGCGCTGCGCCGGCAGGCGCACGAAATCCGGCGGTCCGTCGAGGCGTCCGGGATCCCGGGCCAGGATCACCGCCTCCAGGCGCCCGTCCCGGAGCACCAGGTCGCGGACCGTCCCGGCGGGTGCTTCCCGGCCGGGATCCCGGACGGCGGTCCCGAGGAGACCGGCCAGCCCGACCGGGGCCGGCTCGGCTCCCGCGCCTGCGGACAGCGCGAGGAACAGGACGACGAGGCATCGGTGCATGGTGCGGCTCCGCGGCGGCGTCAGCGGGAAGGGTCCGGGCGCGGCGGCTCCCCTTCAAGGGGCGAGAGGAAGGTCGCGTCTAGATCGGTCGCGCGCAGGCGCTCCACGAACCAGCCGAGGGCGCGGCCGTCGCGGTCGCGGCGCCAGGCCACGTGCAGGGGCTCGGACGGGCGGCGCTCCGTGAGTTCCAGCTCCACGAGGTGGCCGGCCGCGAGTTCGGCCGCCACCCGGTGCCGGGGCAGCCAGCCGACGCCGAGCCCGGCGAGATGCGCGCGGATCTTCCATTCGAGGTGGGGCACGGTGATGCGGTCGCGCAGGTCCAGCACGCCGACGGTGCGGCCGGGACCGCTCCGGCTCGAGTCGGCGGCGACGACGGCGGTGGCCTCGCGCAGGTCCTCGGGGGTCAGGGGCCCGGCCTTCCCGGCGAGCGGGTGGCGCGGGCTCGCCACGTAGACGAAGTCCGCCGGGCCGAAGGGCAGGGTGGCGAAGCCCCGGGGTGGCGTGCCCGGGGCGCCGATGGCGAGGTCCGCACGCCCCGCCTCGAGGGCGTCCCAGACGCCGGCGAGCACCTCCTCCACGAGCACGAGTTCGATGCCCGGATGCTCCCGGTGGAAGGCGGCGACGAGCGGGAGCACGGTGCACACGTCCACGAGCGAGTCGACCGCGAGCGTCAGGCGCGGCTCCCAGCCCGTGGCGAGGCGGCGGGCCGTGGCGCGCAGGGCGTCGCTCGCGCCGAGCAGGTCGCGCCCGCGGTCGAGTACGATGCGCCCCGCCGGGGTCAGCACGGCGCGATGTCCCGAGCGGTCGAAGAGGACGAGGTCGAGCTCCTCCTCCAGGCGCCGGACGGCGTAGGTCACGGCCGACGGGACGCGATGCAGGGCGTCGGCGGCCGCCGCGAAGCTGCCGTGGCGGTCGATGGCGTCGAGGACGCGCAGGGCGTCCAGATTCAGCGGCGGCTCCACGGCGGCGTCCGTCGGAGGGATCCGCAGCGAAGCTACACGGACCTCCCCGGGAGGCAAAGCAACGGGGCCGGACAGAGGAGTCCAGCATGGGTCGGCTCGTCGAGGGCAGGTGGGTACCGCAGGGCTACGACACGGAGGCCCACGGCGGCGAGTTCGTGCGCGAGGACGCGGGCTTCCGCAGCTGGGTCACCCACGACGGCGCGCCCGGTCCCACCGGCGAGGGGGGCTTCGTCGCCGAGCCCGGGCGCTACCACCTCTACGTCTCCCTCGCCTGCCCCTGGGCCCACCGGACCCTGATCCTGCGGCGCCTGAAGGGGCTCCAGGACGTCGTCGGCGTGTCCGTGGTGCATCCGCACATGCTCGAGGACGGCTGGTCCTTCGCGACGGACTTCCCCGGGGCCACCGGGGACCCGATCCACCGCTCGGCGTTCCTGCACGAGCTCTACGTGCGCGCGAAGGCCGACTACACGGGGCGCGTGACCGTGCCCGTGCTCTGGGACACGCAGCAGGAGACGATCGTCTCCAACGAGTCCGCGGACATCCTGCGCATGCTCGACGCCGCCTTCGACGCGCACACGGACGTGGACGTCACCTACTCGCCGGCGGCCCTGCGCCGGGAGATCGACGCGGTGAACGCGCACGTCTACGCGGACGTGAACAACGGCGTCTACCGCACGGGCTTCGCCACCCGCCAGGAGGTCTACCGGCGCGCCTTCGACCGGCTGTTCTCGGCCCTCGACATGCTCGAGGAGCGGCTCACGGACCGGCGCTACCTCCTCGGCGACGTGATCACCGAGGCGGACTGGCGCCTGTTCACGACCCTCGTGCGCTTCGACGCCGTCTACCACGGGCACTTCAAGTGCAACCTCCGGCGCATCGACGACTACCCGGCGCTCTCGGGCTACCTCCGGGACCTCTACCAGTTCCCGGGCGTGGCCGGCACCGTCGACTTCGCGCACATCAAGGCGCACTACTACTACAGCCACGCGGACATCAATCCGACGCGCATCGTCCCCGCGGGACCCGCCCTCGACCTCGGTCGTCCCCACGGCCGCGAGGCCCTCGGCCCCCGCGTGCTCCGGCGGGCCGATCCGTGAGCGCGGGCGCGCCGGCGGCCGCCGCCGGTGCCGCCTTCGCCGTCGCCGCCTACGGCTTCTGGGGCGTCGCGCCCCTCTACTTCCGCTGGCTCGAGCACGTCGGCGCGCTCCAGGTCGTCGCGCACCGCGTGCTCTGGACGGCGCTGCTGCTGATTCCCCTCCTCGCGCTCGTCGGGGGCCTCGGGCGCCTGCGCGCCGTGGCCGCGGACGCCCGGGCCCTGCGCTGGCTGGCGCTCTCGGGCGTGCTCATCGGCGGCAACTGGCTGCTCTTCGTGCACGCGATCCTCGCCGAGCGCGTGCTGGAGGCGAGCCTCGGCTACTTCGTGAACCCGCTCGTGAGCCTCCTGCTCGGAGTGTTCTTCCTCGGGGAGCGGCCGCGGCCGCTGCAGTGGATCGCCGTCGGGCTCGCGGCCCTCGGCGTCGGCAACGAGCTGCTCCGCTACGGGGCGCCGCCCTGGCTCGGCCTCGCCCTCGCGTTCTCCTTCGGCTTCTACGGCCTCGTGCGCAAGCGTCTCTCCGACGGCGTGCGTCCGGTGGATTCCTTCACGGGGCTCACGGTCGAGTCCTGGCTGCTGCTGCCCCTCGCCCTGGCGTTCCTGCTCTGGAACGGCGCCGTGGGCACGGACGCCTTCACGCGGGACGCGGGGGACGCCGCCCTGCTGGTGCTCGCCGGTCCGGTCACCATGCTGCCGCTGCTGTGCTTCGCCGCCGCGGCGGCGCGGCTGACGCTCGGGACCCTCGGCTTCTTCCAGTACCTCGCGCCG